>CAZGYS010000631.1:0-4061 GCA_964530305.1 uncultured Leptospiraceae bacterium | reverse complement strand
GCTTGAGTCACGTCCAGGAAACCATCAAGCACAATAATATTCGCCTGCTGATTCTAACCGGCTCCGCGGCGGTCTTTTTGTTGAGTGAAGAAAAGGCCAGGGAGATGGCGGAGTCGGGTGAAGCCGTGCCGCTGGAATTCGAGGGCATGAGCATTCCGGCGCTGGTAATTCGCAGTCCCGCGGCCCTGCTGGCTCTGGAGAAGAAACGCCTGGCCGTGAAAAGCGGCGGCGGAAGCAAGGACCAGTACGACGGCCTGGTGGCCCGGGAAAAGAAAATCAAGCAGGCCATACTCGGTTCCTTGAAGTCCGCGCGGACGAAGTTTCTGGCCTGATCTTTTTGATCTTGGGGTTGCCGGTTTGGGCGGGTCGTCCCAACCTGCCGCCGCATGTTCGAGAGTTTCGCTGAAATCGCCCTGCGCCTGCCCATCCCGGGGACTTTCACGTATCGTATTCCGCCGGACCTGGAAGAAACGCTCCAGCCCGGCATGCGCGTACTCGTGGATTTCAATCACCGCGAAGACGAGGGCATAGTTCATTCCATTCATCGCAATCAGCCCGACTATGAAACCCTGCTGATCAAAAAACAGATCGACGCCGAGCCGGTGCTGGCTCCGGAGCAAATCGCCATGGGCGATTGGATGGCGCGCTACTACCTGGCGGGCATCGGCGAATGCCTGTTCAAGATGTTCCCTCAGGGCAAACGCTTCCCGAAAGCGCGCAAGAGCAAACCCGGCACGCCCCGGGCCCTGCGGGAACTGAACGAGGAACAAAAGGCGGTCTATGATCGCGTGGCGCCGGCGCTGGACGCGGTCGGAAAAGCGGAACCGGGCGCGGACATGGAAGGCGATACCGGAGGCGATATCGATTCTCGCATACACCTGGTCCACGGGATCACCGGCTCGGGTAAAACCGAGGTGTACATCCAATTGATTCTGCGGGCGCTGGCGGCCGGTCGCGGGGCGATTCTCCTGGTACCGGAAATTTCCCTGACGGTGCAGTTGATCGAACGACTGCGGGACGTCTTCGGCGACGAGCTGGCGCTCTTGCATTCGGCCCTGCGCATCTCCGAACGCTTCGGAGCCTACATTGCGCTGTTGCGCGGCGAAAAGCACATCGCCGTGGGCACGCGCTCCGCGATTTTCGCGCCCGTCAAAAATCCGGGCCTGTTCATCCTGGATGAGGAGCACGACGGTTCCTATAAGGAACACAGCGCGCCCCGTTACCACGCGCGACAAATCGCCTTTAAGCGCGCCGAGGAGAGCGGGGCGGTCATGCTTCTGGGCTCGGCTACACCCGCGGTGGAGACGCGCTACACCGCTCAAAAAAACGCGAACGGTTTCGCCTATCATCGCCTCACGCAAAGAGCCACCGGCGCGCGCCTACCGGAGGTTCGCACGGTTAAGATCAACGCGCCGGACATTCCCATCGGCGGCGATTTAATCGCTGAAATCGACGCGAACCTGAAACGAGGCGAACAAACGATCCTGCTGTTGAATCGCCGGGGCTATCATCCGTTTCTGTATTGCAAGTCATGCTCTGAATCCCTGAGTTGTCCCAATTGTTCGGTTACCTTGAACCTCCATCGCGACGGACGCCTGGTCTGTCATTACTGCGGCTACGGTCGCCGGGACGACGGAAAATGCGATACCTGCGGCGAACCCACCGTCAAGCTGGGCAGCGGCACCCAGAAACTGGAGGAATACCTCTTTCGCCTGTTTCCCGATATTCGCCTGGAGCGATTGGATACCGACTCGGCCGGCAAGCGTGATACCGTACAGGACTGTATTAATCGCCTCTTGAACGGGGAGCTGGATATTCTGCTGGGGACGCAGATGATCGCCAAGGGCCTGGACGCGCCCAATGTTACTCTTGTGGGCGTGCTCCAGGCGGACCTGGGGCTGAATATGCCCGACTTTCGCGCGGCGGAACGCACCTTCGCGTTGTTGACGCAGGTGGCTGGACGCGCGGGCCGGGGCGATTTGACCGGTCGCGTATACCTGGAGGTCATGAATCCCGAGGACCGCGTGATTCGCTACGCGGCGAACCAGGACTACGAGGCTTTCTATCAAGAGGAACTTCAGGCCCGAGAGCAGGCCTGGTATCCGCCCTTTTGCCGAGTAATTCGCTTGCTGTTTCGCGCGGAAGACGAACGCAATGCCCGCTCATCGTCCGAGGATCTGGCGGCGCTGTTGCACCGGGCCTTTGAAAAACGGGACAAGGCGCAACGGCCCTTGATGCTGGGCCCCGCGCCCGCGCCCATCGCCCGACTGAATAATCAGTTTCGCTATCACCTGATCTTGAAAACCATGCAGCCGGGTCCCGTCCGCGAAGTCCTGCGCGAAAACATTACCGCGGTGCGTAAACTCACGCGAACGGGGACCCATCTGGAAATCGACTTCGACCCCGTGGATTTGTTCTAAGGCGATTCACTGGTCGGGCGAAACGCACTCTCTACGCGAAAGACGGACGTCGTTTTTCCACGAACGCACTTATGCCTTCCCGGGCGTCGGGCGTAATGATGTTCTCGGCCGCTTCGCGCTTGTCCTGTTCCAGAATTTCCTCCAGGCGATGCATGATGCCGTCACGGGCGGCCGTCTTGGATGCCCGCGTTCCGGTGATGGAGAGATTCGCGAACCTCCGCGCGAAACGCGCCGCCTTCGCGTCCAGTTCGTCCGGCCCGTGCAGTTCATCCACCAGTCCGGCGCCCGCGGCCTCGGCCGGTTTCAGGGCCGTGCCCAGCAGCATCATGTCCCGGGCCAGGGGACCATTTACGATTTCCTTGAGCGCGAGGGCAATCAGGACGGGCACGCGAATTCCCAGGTTGGCCTCGGGCAGGGAGATCCGAAACTTGCCGTCCGCCATCAGGCGATAATCCGAGAGCAGGGCCAGCATGGTTCCATAGCCCATGCAATGTCCGCCGATGACCGCAACCACCGGTACGGGCAGGCGATACAGGGCCTCCAGAGTACCGAAGAAATGCTCCATGAAATCGGAGACGCGGCCGGGATGACCATGTAGATAGTCAAGATTCAATCCATTGGAAAACCAGCCCGGACGGGCGCTCTCAAGAATTACCACGCGCACGGTCGAGTCGTTGGCCAGTTCACGAAAGATCCGGCCCAGTCGGGCCAATGCGTCCGCGTCCAGGGAATTCACCGCGTCGAAATTCATGCGGCACCGGGCCAGACCGTCCCGTATTTCCACTTCCAGACCCGTGTCTTGTTGTACAGTTGCTTCCATTGCATGCCTCCGGTCGGTCCGACATCGCCCCTGGCGCCCGCCCTCGAGGAGCATCGCATCAAGTTTGACATCCAACCATTTAGTTTGATGTCAAACTTTGTTCATTCCCCAGCGGGTCAAGAAGTTTCCGGGACGATTTGAGATTGCCGAAGGGAGCAGGGGTCCCATGATGGTCGTCGGTGACGGCCAGGGAAAAGAAATTCTTCGCGCTGAAATACATCGGCCGTTTGAGCGAGGCCGGGGATCGCCATATGCGCGAGCAGCTCCGGGAAAAGGGTCTGGGTCATTTGAGCCCCTCCCATTGCGAGATCCTGACCTTTCTGGGACGGGAGACCACGGCCAGTCCGCGACGCATCGCCCTGGCCATCAATCGCGACAAGTCCACCATCACCAGCCTGATCCGCAAACTGGAGGATCAGAAACTCATCAAACGGAAAGAGAATGACCAGGACGCGCGGGGTTTTTTCCTGGAACTGACCGGCGCGGGCAAGAAAGCCTGTCGGGTGGTGCTGGGAATCTGGCGGGAGCTGAATGAACGTTCCAATGCCGGACTTACCGCGCGAGAAAGCGAGCAGCTCTACAAGCTGCTGGAAAAGATGTACGCCGATTTCCAGTAAGGCGTCACAAGGAATGCAATCATCATGAAGATCGGATACTTCGGCAGCCCGGACATCTCGGCGAAATTATTGGAAGCCATACTGGCGGAGGGCGCGCATGAAGTCGTCTTCGTGGTCTCCAACGCGGACAAGGCGCGGGGACGCTCAAGCAAACCCCGGCCCACCGAGACCTCGGAAGTCGCCCTGCAGCACGGCCTGCCTTGG
>CAZGYS010000630.1:0-4063 GCA_964530305.1 uncultured Leptospiraceae bacterium | reverse complement strand
GGCGCGGGCGGTGTGACGTTGCGTGTCGCCGAAATGTTCACGAAAAATCGCCTTCATAAACTACCAGAACAGGTAGGAGACAGGCGGGCCGGGGCGAGCTATAAATAGAGCATGAATACCATGCTTGAAAAAACCGTTAATTCGACCGATACCGATTCGGTGGGCGAATGCCCGCTCTCCACGCGCGAACGGGAAGTACTCCATTGGATGCTGCTCGGCTTCGTCTATCATCGCATCGCCGATGAACTGGGCGTTAGTCCCCACACCGTTCGACGGCACATCGAGAATATTTATCGCAAATTGAACGTGAACGCGCGGGCCGAGGCGATTCTACTGGCCGTGCGAAGAGGCTGGATAAACACGGAAGCCCCGATCTAAGATCGAGGCTTCCGAGCGCCCCGCAATTGGGACGCATTGCCGTGATTAGATTACTTGAATAGAACCGAACCGCGCTTGAATTTTACCTGATAGTAAACGTTTCTGTTGGGTCCTTTTTTGGAAGCGTGATAGGTGCGCGTCAGCATGAAGCGACGTTTGCCCCCGTGCATGCCGTAAGAGATGCCGGCTCTCGTATTGAAGGTGCTGCTATAGATGCGCATGGTGGAGCCGATTTTGCGGTGGAACTGGAACGATGCGCGTCTGGCCCCCAGCTTACGATAAATGAAGCGATGACCGCCCGTGAGGTTTACCATGAAACCGCCGGGCAGATAACGCCAGGTGCCGTTGATCGGTCGGGCCGTCATCTTGAAGCCTCGATCGGACTGAGTGCCTTCCAGAAACAAAAAGCCCGATTCGGCATTGAGGTTTCCGGCGGTAAAGAGCATTGCGCCCGCGATCAGGGCGGTAAGAATGTATTTTTTCACTGATGGATCTCCTGAAGTGAGTTTTTGTGGATATATTCTAGCGGAAAGCGGGTCCTATGTAAATGGGCGGAAATGCCCTATTGGGCCGGACCCGGCAATGGGGGTATCCAGCTCCCGCATATCCCGAGAAAATGCACGTATACCGCAAACACCAGGTTCCGAAGGCCGCCAGAGGGGCGATTCTTTTTGCTTCCGTCTTCGAAAAAGACGCGGGCCTGAAACCCTGGACTGATGGGGAAATAGACTTGTGGCAAGCACGGCGCCCGAGGATACAAGTCCCATGAGCGCGCGAAATCCCAGGCCACGCCGGAGTTGGATGACGGTCGCGCTCGCCGGCGTCCTGCTGCTTTTTCCTTTTCTCACCTCCGCGTGCCTCATCGACGATCAGGTGGACGCCTGGTCGGCCTACAAGCGGGTTTACGCGGTCCATCGCGCCCGCTTGCAACATTGCGATGCGCCCGAGCGCTACATCTATCTCATCCCGCTCCCCGTCAAGGAGCCCGACGTCCAGGCCTGCGAAGCGGACATGCTGGCCGCGCCCTGTAGCCAGGAAACCCCCATCCTTTCGTGCGCCCTGCTGATGGTCCGGGGGGCGGACTGAAGCATGAATTTTCGCTCAACTCATGCCGCCGCGGTGACCGCGGCCATGCTCTTCGCGGTGCTGTGCGTTGATTCATTGGCGGCGCAAATCATCGCGCGCGGGCGATTGCTGGACAAGAAGGGCAAGGGGGCGCCCGAGATTCGCGTGGTGGTGCGCGAAGCCCGAACGGCCTCGGAAACGGATGAAAACGGCTGGTTCGAGATTCGCGTTCCTTCGCCGGGCTTTTACACCATTCGCGCCGACTACGACGGCAAGGTCTTTATCCAGAGGCGAGAGATTCGTTTCAACAAACAGGAGTTGATCTTTTATCTGAGCCCGCGAAGCAAACCGCCGGCCCGGGCGAGCAATCGCGTGGGGGACGGTTCCCTGCGCGTCGTGGGTCTGAAGGATCGCACCCGTCTTTCGCGCTTTCGCCTCAAGCGAGAGGAGATC
Source organism: uncultured Leptospiraceae bacterium (assembly GCA_964530305.1). Taxonomy (GTDB): domain Bacteria; phylum Spirochaetota; class Leptospiria; order Leptospirales; family Leptonemataceae; genus CAZGYS01. The sequence continues at coordinate 2,167 of CAZGYS010000630.1, read as the reverse complement.
AAACGCCTGCCCGGGGTCTACGGCGATTCCCTGAAGGCCGTGAATACATTGCCGGGTATCACGCCTTCGCCGCCCATCGGTTCGGGTTCCAGCGTCTTTTTTCAGGCCGAGGGCGCGGGCTTTGGCTTGTCCGGACCCTACTCCAATTCCATCAGCGGTAATCTCGTCATGCGCGGCGCGGGTTCCCTGTCCAGTCGCTTTTACCTGGACGGCTTCATCATGCAGTATCCCTACCACCTGGGGGATCAGTCCAGCGTCGTGCACAATGATTACATTCGTACGCTGGATGTCTACACGGGCGCCTTCCCCGCGCGCTTCGGTAATGCCACGGGCGGCATCATCGCCGTGGGCGGTCCCGAGAAAGTTAAGAAGCCGGAAGGCAATATTAATATCTCCCTGTTCAAGGCGGACGTATTTTATCAAACGCCGCTGTTCGACGGCAATGCCTTCATCGTGGGAACCGCTCGGGGTTCTTATCCCAACTACACGCTCCTGAAATTATATCCGGACGCCGTGCCCCCCGACGCGAAGTACGCGCAATACAAGGACGGACAGTACAAGTTCGTCTATCGCCCCACGCGCAACCACGAATTCACGGCCATCTATTTCGGCGCCACGGACCTGCTCAAATACAGCCAGGCGGTGGACGAAGCCACGAACGATACCTACGGCAGCGGCGGATTCGGAGGCCTCGGCGGAAACGGCGATTCCAATACCGACGGCCGTCCGCCCATCGGATTGAACCGCGACTTTCATACGCAGGGCATCAAGTATTCCTACGGCACCGGTCGCCTGCGCAACGACATCTATCTTCAGGTCAGTCGCTTTCGCGAACTATCCGAGATCGATTTTCGTTCGCCCTTCACGGGAGAATCCATATTCAGATTTCAAATTAAGAACGCTCGCCGCGAAATTCAGTACCGCGATGAGTTCCAGGCCGAGCTGATTCGAGACACGCTCGTAATCTCCGCCGGTCTTGAGGCCAATCTAAATCGCTGGGAACTTTCGTTGGCCAATCTTTCGCCCCGGGAAACGTCCAACTCCGCCACGGCCACTTTTACGGACACGATCAATAACCTGATCGAGAGTAATCGCACCTTTCGCGCGCTCTTCGACGGCGACCGTACCGAATACCAACTGAACGCGGCCTATGTTCAGGCCGACATCGACATCTGGAAGTTTCGCATCACGCCCGGCGCGCGCGTGGAACACTACACGCTGTCGAAAAGTACGGGCGTGGGGCCGCGCCTGGGGCTTGAGTTCAATCCCACCGAAACGGTTTCCTTTCTGGCGGGGGCGGGGCGACATTATAATCTACCTCCCACGCTGGATACGGTTTCCATTGAGTCGGGCAATCCGGATCTCGAAATGGAAGAGGCGGATCACGTCGTGCTGGGTTACGAGCAAAAGATCGGCGCCTGGTGGAAACTCAAGATTGAGTTGTATCGCAATATATTTCGCAACATCGTCGTGCCGGACAGATTCGCCGTGCGCCCCTTCGAGTTGCGCGTCAATCGCCGTGACCTGGTGGAGAAGCTGGACGATATCCTGGCCAACCCTTTTGAGAATCGCCCGCTGGGTTATTCCAATGACGGGACGGGACACAGCCGCGGCGTGGAAATTTACCTTAAGAAGACGCGACCGCCGGGCCGCTCGGGATGGTTCGGCTGGATTTCCTATACCTGGTCCATTACCAAGCGCAACAATCATCAAACGCGCTTTACGGACGATGAGGAAAGCGCCTACAACGCCCGCAACGCGAATCGCACGGTACTGGCGACGGCGGACATCGGGCGCGACGTCTTGCTCTACTATAATACGGGCGAACTGGAATACTATCGCGACAACGATCGCGAGGAACTCTACGATCTGGATCGCACGCATCAAATCAGCCTGGTGCTGAACTATAAGTTCAATCCGCGCTGGCAACTGGGGTCTCGCTGGCGCTATGCTTCCAACACGCCCTACACGCCGTCGGTTCAATCCAATCAACTGGACTTCGGCGCGAACATTCGCCCATTGTTTCTGCAGCAGTATTCGGATTTTTTCAATTCGGATCGACGCAAGCCCGTGCACCAGTTGGATTTGCGTCTGGACTATTTTACGCGTTATAGCGTGGACTACGCGAAATGATACGCGGAATTGATTAACGTTTACGGGTGGCGCA
>CAZGYS010000629.1:0-4067 GCA_964530305.1 uncultured Leptospiraceae bacterium | reverse complement strand
TTCCGATCTCCTGGCCGGTCTGAACCATAGTCGCGTGCTGTGCAGGCATTTTTTCGGTCTCGGGGGGCGGAGCCGGTTGAACGGGAGCCGCGGATGGTTTGTCTTTTTTGGGGCGTCCGAAAATGCGATGCTTAAGAAAGTCGTAAACATCGTCGGACAGACGACCGGCGAAACGACGCGCGAAAAACGCAAGGACCAGGCCCGCCGTTCCGGTTGCGTAAATAAAGAAGCGATTCTCCACCAGGGAGTTCCAGATGTGATGCCAATCCATGGACCAGTCCATGCTGACGACCGGCCGGCCTCTTTGTCAAGCAAAGCACGGCTCACGTGGGCGACGGTCGGGCCCCCGCGTTTGTTCGTTTTTTCCGAAAAAAACGTCCCGTCGGGGAGACATAATCCGGTAATGTTTTTCAAGTTTTCGCGGGCGCGAAACGCGAATGTGTCGCACCCGTGCGATATGCTTCTCTCAACAAAGCGAAACGTCGTTCGATGTCCGCGCGAAGGCAAGGGCAAAGACGCGGCGAAAGCGAACAGGAGCGCAAGCATGAAGAAGAAAACGTATCTGGAACTTTCCGAGGAGGGCGAAGGCTCTCATAAATTCTACGAAGTCCTGGTGGACAATCGCGAAGTATCCATTCGCTTCGGACGCATCGGTACGCAGGGCCGTCTGGAGAAAAAGAATTTCCCTTCGCCGGAAAAGGCGCAAGCCCACGCATCGAGTAAGATTAACTCAAAAAAGAAAAAGGGCTACGAGGAAGCCGTGATGGGCGTGCGCAAGAAACGACCCATTACTCGTCGCGCTATTCAGAGCCGTCGTTCCTCGGCGAAACAAGCACCCGTCATCTGGAAATATAGGACCGGCCGCGCCGCTTTCGGTATCTTCGTGGACGAAAACAACTGCTGGGTGGGCAATGAAGCCGGCCGCGTCTTTCAACTGGATCACGAGGGAGCGCTCCAGAATCAATATTCGCTTCCGAACGGCGTGAAGTGCCTGGTCTCCGACGGGGACTGGTTGTACGCGGGATGCGACGACGGCAATGTCTACGACTTGAACGGTAAGAAACCCTATGTAGCCTACGAAATCGCGCCGGACGTGGATATTTACTGGCTGGATATCTTCGACGGAGTGCTGGGCGTCGCCGACGAAAACGGCTGGTTGTATGCCTTCAATCATGAGGACGAGTCCAGTTGGAAAAAGAAGAGTAAGGGAACGTCGGGATGGATGGTGCGCTGCGATGAAGTAGGCATCTATCACGGTCATTCCAGCGGCGTGACCATGTATGATTGGGAAGACGGCAGTCGCATCTGGGATAAAAAATCCAAAGGCGCGGTGCTGTTCGGCTGGCAGGACGACGCCACCGTATACGCCGGTACCCGCGGCAATCGCGTGCAACGCTTCGACAAGCGCGGACGCATGCTGGTGGAATGCGTGACCGACGCCTCCGTGTATTCGTGCGCCGCGTCTCCCGAGGGGGAGTTCATTTTCGCGGGCGATAACTGCTCTTCCGTATACTGTTTCAATAATAAAGGCGAAAGACTGTGGAAACTGGCCACGGGCTGCGGTTCGGCCTTCTCCATGCAGTATCGCAATGAGCGTCTCTACATCGTCACCACGGACGGCTCCATGACCTGCATCGACGCGAGTCCCGCGGCCATTGAAAAGGCGCGCAAGGGCGACGTGCCGTCGGTCCGCGAAATACAGGCTCCGAAAAAAAGCGGTGTCTCCGCGTCTTCGTCTTACGAACAACTGGATAAGGTGACGCGAGCCAATGGGGGCGTGATTCTGGAATGCGTCGAATCCGGCGGTCGCCCTCGTGTGCGCGTTCGTTCTCGGGGATACGAACAAAACTGGAACGTGCAGTTTCCGAAAAATCTACGCAAGGTCGGCGCGAAATACGTCGTGGACGAGGTACGTGAATCCGTGCGCGGCGGCTTTTACCGCGCGCTGGGTACCATTCGACGCATGGAGCGCTAATGGAAAAGGCGGGGCGAAGCCGCGCGAACTGAAACAAGCTTCTCCCGGAGCTCGGCGAATTACTCGCCGGGCTCCGTTTTTTTTCGAGACAGATGTTCGTCGATGGCCTCCAGCAGCGCGGCGCGATTGACGGGCTTGATCAGGTGGGCGTCGCAGCCGGCTTGCAGGCTTTTTTCGATATCTTCGCGCATGGCATGGGCGGTAAGCGCGATGATGGGGGTTCGGCGCCCTCCGGTTTCCAGGGCGCGAATGGCGCGGGTCGCGTCATAGCCGTCCATAATCGGCATTTGCATATCCATGAAAATTAAATCATATTGATTCGCGCGAAATAGCTCCAGGGCTCGAGAGCCGTTTTCGGCCGTATCGATTCGCTTCGCGGTCCTGGCCAGCAGGACGCGAATCAACAACTGGTTGTCCGGGTTGTCCTCCACCAGCAGGATTCGCGGCGGAGCGAGGGTGGCGCGAATCGCCGCGGGCGATTGTTCGGGGCCGGGAGCCTCCTCGGGAGCAAGCGCGAAACGGGCCGTAAACAGAAAAGTGCTGCCGTGATTGGAATCGCTTTCGAGCTGGATTTCGCCGCCCATGGCCTGGATTAGACGGCGACTGATGGCCAGGCCCAATCCCGTGCCGCCGAAGCGACGCGTCATGGACGAATCGGCCTGGTGAAACGGGCGAAAGATGATATCTTGTTTCTCCCGGGGGATGCCGGGTCCGGTATCGCTTATGCGAAATTCCAGCGTGACTTCTTGCGCGGACGGTTGATCCGGCGCGCGGGCTTGATTCGGCTTTGAGACCAGGTCCACGGCGAGCTTCGCGCCGCCCGCGGACGTGAATTTTACGGCATTGCCCAGAAGGTTGAGCAGAATTTGTCGCAGACGCGTGGGATCTCCGCGGAGCCGTTCGGGAACCTTACGCCCCACTTGATAATGAAGCGTGAGGTTTTTCGCCTCGGCCTGGGTCGCCAGCAATTCGACCACGGACGCGGCCAGCTCGCGGGGCTCGAAAGGGACGCATTCCAGTTCGATGCGACCGGATTCAATCTTGGAAAGATCCAGGATATCATTGATCAGCGCCAGGAGGTTGCCGCCGGCCCGACGCAGGATGCCGGTATATTTGCGTTGAGACTCATCAAGCCTGGTTTCCGTCAGTAGATCGGCCATGCCGAGTACGGCGTTCAGAGGCGTGCGAATCTCATGACTCATGTTGGCCAGAAATTCACTCTTGGCGCGATTGGCCGCTTGCGCTTCGACGCCCGCCTGCTCCAGTTCGCGGGTTCGATCCCGGACGCGTTGTTCGAGATCCCGGGTTAGCGCGCCGAGTTCCCGGCTCAACACGTTAACCCGGTCGGCCAGGGAAAGCGCCAGTAAACTAACCAGCACCAATGATATCAGTTGAACGGTCCATTGCGTGAGGAAGGAAGTGGAAAAGACGCCGAATAAATGCAGGCTGCGCAGCATGCCGGCGGCGAAGACAAACGCGAAGGCCAGCGTGAAGACATACGCGTGGCGCTCCCGGCGAAGGCTCAAGAAGACACCCGCAACGAGTACCATCATGATGGAAATCGTCATGAGCATTCCGCTCAAGCGGACCGTCACGCGAAAGGCGTCCAGCATGGGACTGAAAAGAGCCCACCCGAGCAAGGGCAGTCCTAATCGCCTCAACCAGACCAGGGCTCCGTCCAGTTGCGGAGTGAACCGCGGAGTGCGCAGAAAGGCGCGCGTAAATGTCAGCAAGGAAAGTTGCATGCCTACGAGAATCAAGGGCGGCATGTAGTTGGTGATAAAGGGATAGTCGGGCCACAGAAATTGGAAGCTGGTGCCGTGCTGCTGCATCATGAACAGCAGATAGGCGAAAATAAACAGCAGCGAATGTAGATGCTCCTTGCGGCGCAGGGAGTAATAGAGAAACGCGCCGTAACTCAAGGCGAATAAAATTACGCCGTAAAAGATCATGATGTAGGAATAATCTTGAATGGCGTTAACGTGATATTCGTCCCGAGACCATAGAATCGTATTGATATTCATGGCCTGATTGGAACGCAGGCGCACATAGGAGGTGGTCGCGGAGCCGGCCTGTACGCGAAGGCGAAAGA
>CAZGYS010000628.1:0-4070 GCA_964530305.1 uncultured Leptospiraceae bacterium | reverse complement strand
GAATACTTCCCGGAACAGGCGACGGAGTTCAGCTTCGCGCGCTTGAAAATCGCCTTTTGCGCGGCGTCCACATTGGCGGCGTCTCCCTTCCAGGTGTTGAGCGCAGGCTCCTGCAGAGCGCGACCGTAGGAGAAGCTCAGTTTCCAGGCGTGGGAGCCCAGGGCGTTCATTGCATTGAGGTGCTCGGTGGCCAGCTCGGCCGATTGGCCGCCCGAGAGGAAGACCACGCCGGGCACGGCCGGGGGAACGGTATTGCGCAGAACGCGAACCGTGGCCTCGGCCACTTCCTTCACGTCCGCCTGGCGATTGGCGCCCTTTGAGGAAATCACCATGTTCGGCTTGAGCAGGATGCCTTCCAGCACGACGCGATGCTCAACCAATTCCGTGAAGACGCGATTCAGGATATCCGTGGTCACGGCTTCGCAACGTTCAATTCCGTGAGAACCGTCCATGAGCACTTCAGGCTCGACGATGGGCACGATGTTCGCTTCCTGACACAGCGAAGCGTAGCGAGCCAGGGCGTGGGCGTTGGCCTTGAGACAGTAGGACGTAGGCAGTTCGGATTTTTCGTCGATGGTGATTACCGCGCGCCATTTAGCGAAACGGGCGCCCAGGTCATAGTATTCCTTCAGCCTTTCGCGCAGGCCGCCCAGACCCTCGGTGATTTTTTCCCCGGGGAAAGCGGAGAGATCCTTCGCGCCGGTATCCACTTTGATACCGGGGATAATGCCCTGCTTGTTCAGGAGATCGGGAATGGACGTGCCGTCGGCCGCTTTTTGACGCAGGGTTTCGTCGAACAGAATTACGCCGCTGATGTATTCCCCCAGCCCCGCCGGCGAAAAAAGCATTTCACGGTAATCGCGACGCTTCTCCTCCGAGGACTCGACATTGATGCTCTGGAAACGTTTGCCGATGGTGGCGAAGCTCTCGTCCGCGGCCAGAATGCCCTTGCCGTCGGCTACCAGGGCCGCGGCGGTATTGATGATTTCTTGAGACGACATAAGATCCAAACTCCTTCCGTAGAGGGAAATTTATTGTCCCATGTACGTTCAAGTACTTTCCAGGGTCGAAACGGCTCCCAATCAGCTGGAAAGCGGGCGCTTCAAGCCCTTTCCCAGGTAAGGGTCACGTCCAGTTTGCCCCCGCCCGGCACGTAGTAATCCCGCACTCGCAAGGTCAGGCTCGCGCCGTCCGGCGAAACCTCACAGGTGCGATCCTTCACGTCGTCGATTAGATCCGAATCCGCGGCGGTCTTGATCGTGTGGGAAAAATCCACGGCCCGCGCTCCGGAAGCCGTGATTTCATCATTGGTAACTTCATAGGGCCCCGAGGCGAAATTAATACCGAAGCCGTGGGGGTCCTCCTGGGGCACCAGCGTGAGATTCATCATCCCGTTTTTGGAGAAAATCAGCAAACCCCTGGGATGCGCGCCCATGAAGGGCTGCGGCGATTGGCCGACCGGAGCCGCCAGGGCCGATTTCAAACTCCACGCGCCGATGAATTCCTGTACCATGTTCGCTCCTTTAAAATCGCCGATGAATCGCCGAATACCGTACGCGCTGCATCGCCCGGGCGATATCAGCGCACCTTGATTACAATCTTTCCACGCGCCCGTCCGCTTCGACTACGGGCGTGGGCTTCCTTAATTTGATCAAGGCTGAATGTTTCGTCAATGACAACTTTCAGTTTATTGTCCCGCGCCAGATCCGAGAGAAATTCCAGGTCCCGGCCGTTTGACTTTACGGCGATGAAGCGCGCCTTCTTACCCGGCAGGATGGCCGAGAAGACCAGCCCCGCCATCGTGGAACCGGTGGGCACGGTCGTGATGTAGACGCCGTTCTTTTTTAAGCGCTTCTTGGCCGCGCCCCAGGACAGGTTCGCCACGGCGTCGAAAATGATATCGTATTCGCGATCCGTCTCCAGGGGCGGCGCCTGTTTGTAATCGATGATGTGATCCGCGCCCATCTCGCGCACGAGCTCCGTATTGTTGGTGCCGCACACGCCGGTCACGGTTCCGCCCAGGGCTTTGGCGATTTGCACGCCGAAAATGCCCACGCCGCCGGAAGCGCCGTTGACCAGCACGTCGTGGCCGGGCTGCATATTGCCCTTGTCTCGCAGAGCCTGCAACGCCGTGAGAGCGGCCAGCGGAATCGCCGCGGCTTCTTCATGAGACAGTACACCGGGCCGGGGCGCACAGTGCTCCTCGGCTACGACGCAATACTCCGCGTAGGTCCCCCCCGCGCCCTTGCCGGAACGGGCGAAGACCAGATCGCCTTCCTTGAAGCGCGAACCATTGCTTTCAATGACTCGACCGGATACATCGAAGCCGAGCACGGCGGGAAACTTCACGGGAACAATCATGCGCAAGCCGCCATCAGCCAGCTTCCAATCAATTGGATTCACGCTCGCGGCGTGCACTTCTATCAGGACTTCTCCCTCTCCGGCGGTCGGCCGGGGAAAATCCACGATCTCCAGGACGTCCTGGCCGTATTTCGTAATCTGAACTGCTTTCATTTTTTTAAGACCTCTAATACACGAGTTAGTAATTCGGGGGCGAACTTGAACGCCCCGGCCCCGGTCATATGTAAACCGTCATTGGTTCCGTATTCGCGACACTTTTCCGATTTCCAGAAAGGATATCGCGCCGGTGGGAAATGACGCTTCAAGAATTCGCGCGAATATGAGCGCAGGGGCGTTTGCTCAAAAGCGCAATGCATTGGTATCTCCAGAAAAATTACGCGCGCGCCGCGAGCTTCCAGGCGCGTCAACGCTTCCCGAAGCTCCTTGCGAATCCGCTCGGCATGGGCCGCGTCGGGCGGAGCCGTATAGTTCTTGAGATTAAAATCAAAGATGTTCGCCGGAATATGGGGCGGCCTGGCCAGCGCCGGGTCGATAGGTTTAGCGGGTTTCGCGACGGGGGCTTTTTTCGCCGGAGGCGATACCGCGGGCTTGTTCGGGGGCGCGGGCGTTTGTTTCGCCGCGGGCTTTTTACCGGCCGCGGGCGTTTGTTTCGCCGCGGGCTTTTTGCCGGCCGCGGGCGCTTTTCGGACGGGAGCCAGGAGGGAGGCTTCGTAAAACCAGCGAAAGATCGGCACCATCATCGCCTTGAAAGTACGGCGGCCGATGAAGTTCATGGGCTGATTTCGTTCGCGCAAGGCCGGAACATAACGACGCAATTGATAGTACCCCGGGCGAAAGAGGTCCTTGATGGTTTCCGGCTTGCGATTATAGAAAAGCGTGTTCGCCTCCACCAGCACCAGGCGCGGGCGAGCCCCGGAACGCAAAACGACGTCCAGCCCCTCGAAGATGGTAGCACCCCCGATGGCCAGATTTTGAATGTCCGGCCCCAGGAACTTTCCTTCCAGGACCGCGGCCATGGACGACCCCACGAGCACCACCGGGGTCTGGTTCTTCTCGTAGATGTATTCCTCCAGTTGAATCAACTGCGCCTGCCGGGGATACTGGGGCAGCATCTTGCGAGGCTTAATCCACAGCCAGATATTGACCAGGACGAACAGAGCGAAAAATGTGATCAGGGTTTTCTTCAACATGGGTTTCGCTCAGAACTGAAAGTAGATGAAGGCTTTCGCCGGGCCGGCATTGGTAAAGATAAAGAGCAACATGACGCCCAGCGCATAGGGTTCGAATCGCCGCAGGCGATTTGCGCGCCCGCCCTCTACGCGTCCGCGACGATACAGATAGTACGCGTGATACAAAACGACGGGCAGGCAATACAGGAAAATATAGTTCAGTTGCGTAAAGTCGGGCAGCTTCGAGCGATTCACGTAGATCATTTGAAGATACTCCAGCACCTGACCGAAAGGCAATAGAAAAAACAGCCAGGCGACGGTCACGACAATGAATACCACAAGTCCTCGAAAGAAATTCAGGACGAACGCGCCGGGAAAGGACGGCAAACTGAATCGCGCGCCGCCCGCCAGTCGCTCCAGCGCCAGCGCCAATCCGTGCACCATGCCCCAGACGGCGAAACTCCAGGCGGCTCCCGCAGGGTCAGCCCGAGCGGCACCAGCGCGTGCAGAACATGGTCACGCAGATGGACGCCGAGGGCT
>CAZGYS010000627.1:0-4074 GCA_964530305.1 uncultured Leptospiraceae bacterium | reverse complement strand
GGAATCGAAGAAATGGTAGAAGGAAGACTTACCGAGGTTGCGCGCCTGACAGATATCTCGAATGCCCGTATTGGGATATCCGCGCCGATGAAATTGCTCCACGGCTTCCGATAATAATTCGTTTTGACTATCTCGCATACGCCTGACGGGGGCCATCGCCCCGACTACCCATAAGAAAATCTCGGCGACTCATGAATCCTTCATGCACCGAATCGCGAAGGCCCAGTCCTTGACGACCGCCTTTCTCCTGATCTGATTGGAAGCCCAGTGAACGGCCATCCAGACGAAAGTCCGACTCCAGGCTTTTTCCTTATTGAACTCGGTACTCGCCCACAGGTCGCCGTAGTTGCCCTGGTTCCTGCCCTCAAACACCCAGTACATTCGACGAACTCCGGAAGGAATGGCGGAGAATCCCGTTTGGTTTATTTTCTTTTTCTTTTCATCGGAATAGGAAAAAGCATAATCATACTTCTTGAGCTTAAGACCTTCGTCATTGGTATGCCGCCAACCGGTCTTTGCGATTGTTTCCGGGCTCATCCCCACGGCCGCCTCAAGTCGATTAAAGTCTTTATCGCTGGGCACGCGCCAACCTCGCGGACAAATTCCCGAAGCCTGATGTAGAGACGTCCACTCATACAAGCGGCCCCAGCGTGTAGCGTCCTTGTCTTCTTTATCGAGTTGATGAACCCCGGGAATTTTCGAACCGTCATTGTAGGTCGTAACTCTCAGGTTTTCAGCCATCCAACATTGACTTCCAATCTTTACGACTGGATATCGATTTCCTTCCACATCGACAATGCCCGCTCCGCAACCACCGGAGTCGGTTTTGAAAGTATATTCGCCGACGACCTTTTGCGAACAAGCCGCGGTGAGTATCAATATCGCCGCCGGAAAACAGGCTCTAATCATTTCGGCAAACCCCATGCAGCCATTGTACCGACCGACCGGTCCAATGCAATGAAATTTTGACCAGGGAGGCGCTTTTCGGCCTTTCAGTTCAAATTGCTCGCCGCCCCCGCAGAATGCCCAGAACGTTCAAAACCAGCCCGAATAGATTAATTCCCAGGGCCGCCGCTAAAGACCAAAATCCCAGGTAGCCCGCGGGCTCGCTCGGTAAAGCAAGCAGATTCCAGGCGTGTGTTACGACGCCTCCATAGCCGAGAACGATGATCGCCGTGAACATTAACCAGGTATAGACGCGAACACGCCCCCGAAGCCCGGCCCACAGGAAAGCCAGGTAAACGAGCATCGCGAGAATGCCGGCGAGCGGGTCCGTGGGCGTGAGGGGTCCGGGGCCTTTCGCCGCGGCGATGCTCACCAGGTTAAAGGCGATCCCCGCGCAACCATAAAGGGCCTGCATGGCGAGAAACTTCGCGGATGGAAATGGATTGAAATCCGTTCTCACGAGTACTCCCCCATGGAAATGGTCGCCCCGTGCCTCAAAGTGTTGATTGCCGCGGAACGAACCAAAATTAATTCCCTGAGAATACTATCGCACGTAAATTCGCTCCCGTCCGGCCACATAGCAACACTGAACATGCAATCCTCGTCCATGGACGCGCGATTCACGTGCGAGACAATCGTCGCGTCCCGGGCGGGCCCGTCGTCAACGAACAGATGACTCAATGCCTCCCCTTTCATATGCCTTGCCGACTCTTGCTTCGCGACGCATTCGAACGCCGGGCGATTGCCGCCAAAAGCAAACGCATCCAGGAGCTCCGCCCAATCGTCCGTCGGTTCATCGTCCATGAACCACAACTTAACGCGCGCGCCCAGATACAACCCCGCCGCAATCCGCGTGAGCGCCCCCGGCGAAACTCGATCCGGCGCGAGCACGAACGCGATCCGCTGCTTGAGTAAATTCTTCATGTCGAAATTACACTGGCCGGGAATCACATGGTGCGATTCATCGCGGGCAAACATCCCATGAGTCCCGGGCAATTCATCGAGTATTCTGTTTACCATGGAGAGTTCCTCGGACGTAAATACCGGAGCCGAACGGGCAAGCACTCGCGCCTTGAGCTTCTCCCATTGGGCCGACGGCATGATTCGCGGCGGCCCCGTCAGCTCCGGCGCACCACGTCCGCCAATAGCGGGAGTCGCAAGCCGCTCCGGTTGACGCGCGCCCTTTCCAGGTTCTCCGGACCCTTGACGGGCCCCGGCGCGAAACGAAGGCCCCGCGGCACGAAACGCCTTCAAATAATCCGGTCCGCCGGCCTTTGGTCCCGTGCCCGATTGAAAAAAGCCGCCGAAGGGTTCAATGGCTACTCTCGCGCCGGTGTTGGGGCGATTCACGTACAGGTTGCCCGCCTGAGCGCGCTTCAGAAAATCGTCCGCCTGTTCAGGCGATTGAGTAAAAATGCCGGCGGTCAGCGCGAAATTGCCGGCATTCAGTAATTCCAGAGCCTCTTCGAACCGGGAAAACGTCGCAACATGGACTACGGGGGCGAAAGCTTCCCTGGATGTAAGACTGTCGCCGCGGCGAAACCGGTCCGAAGGCAATTGAATCATCACCGGCCCCACCAGCGCGGGATGTTCGAATTCCTCGGAACGATCCACCAGCACCCGGCCGCCCCATTCCCGCGCCTCTTCCCTTGCTTTCGCGACATATTCCAGCACGCGCTCTTTTTCGCGCGCTTCAATCAGCGGGTTTACCATGGTCGCGAAATCGTCCCCCTCGCCTACGATAACATCCCGGAGCGCCGAGCTCAATCGCTCCAGAAATCCCCGGGCAATGCGCTCATCCACGAAAAGACGCGAACAAGCCGAGCACTTCTGCCCCGCGTGAGCCAGGATCGAATACAGGACGCCGGGAATCGCTTCATCCAGATCCGCGCCCGCGGTCACGATGATCCCGTTCTTCCCGCCCATCTCCGTAATCACCCGCGCGAAACTCTCCATCCCGGCGTTAAAGCGAGAACGCATTCGCGCAGCGATATTCAAGCCCACTTGCAGCGAACCGGTAAACACGACGTCGGACACCTCGGGCCGCTCTAAAATTTCACGCCCCACGTCGCCGTCGCCTTGAGCCAGGAAGAGGTAGCTCGCGGGGACACCGGCCTCCATGCAATACCCATGGAATGTTTCGCCGATGCCGGGCGTTTGCTCCGCCGGTTTGAAAACCACCCGATTGCCCGTCACCAGAGCCGCGCTCGTCATTCCGCAGGGGATGGCCAGGGGGAAATTCCAGGGACAAATGACGGCGAACGTCCCCCGGGGCACGCTTTCTGACGGCCCGTCCTCGAAGCGTAGCTGTTCCCATGCATAGTAACGAACAAAATCAACGGCCTCATTCACGTCGGCCAGGGCTTCCGAGGGAGTCTTGCCCGATTCCCGGACGATATGCGCGGCAAGCTCCAGGCGATTCTCCAGTAGTAGCCGCGCCAGGCGAATCATGACCAGTACGCGATACGCCCCCTGCTCCGCCCACACGCGGGCATGCGCCCGTGACTCCCCGGACAACCAGTGCCCGAGGTTTTCGGGTCGAAAAACGCTGGTATTGATGGGCGCAACCGTCTCGCTTATTCGTCGCGTCAGTTCCCCGCGGATGTCGGCCTCGTACAGCTCCACGTGATTTGCCGGCACAAACCCGGGCGTCGCGGACATCCCCAGGCGGTCCGGAACCAGGGGGCGCGTCCCATCCAAACTCAGTTCCATGGCGTCATGGAACTTGAATTCGCGCGGATCACGACGCGCCATGAGCAGGAAGCCGTCCTGTGAACTGTTCTCCAGTAAGCGCCGCGTCAGATAAGACATGCCCACCAGGATATCGCCCACCGGCACGTACTCGCGCACGGGGTAACCCAGCGACGTCAACGCCGAGGAAAGCGAACCGTATGTTCGATATAAGCACTGGTGTTCGATGGGACGGGCATCGGGGTATGAAGTCTCGCGCAGGGCCAGCGCGTAGCAATGGTCCGCGGGATTGTGCGAAGCGATGGTAAGCTGTAAATTGGAAGACGCGAGGATCACATGCATCATTAAGCGAAAATTCGCGTCGGTTTCCTCCTTATTGATGAACTGAGGAACATCGCTCCGGCGCGCGGCGAAAAGAGCCGTTTCCTCGTCCCAGTA
>CAZGYS010000626.1:567-4075 GCA_964530305.1 uncultured Leptospiraceae bacterium | reverse complement strand
TAGTTCGTGCTGAAAAATTGCTGGGCCTTGCGGGCCGTGTCTTCATTGGGAGAGGCGATGACCGTGGCGGCCGGTTTGCGCGCGGCGATTTCCCGGGCGATGTTCGGTCCCGACAACACGGCGATTTTATCGTGTCGCTCCGCCGGCAGGATTTCCAGCAGCATTTCCGAAGGCCGTTTCTTCGTATCCGGATTCAGCCCCTTGGTGGCCGAAACGATGATGGCGTCGGCCGGGGCGAGCTCCGCCAGGCGCTGAATGGTCGGACCGAAAAACTTGGACGCCACGACCACCAGAACCAGCTCCGCGCCTTCGCAGGCGGCGGCCAGATCCGTCGTGGAAGTAATATTCGTCGGCAATTCCACCCCGGCGAAGAGCACCTTGTTCTCGTGCTCTTCATTAATGCCCCGGGCCAGCTCCTCGTCATGAGACCACATGACGACTTCATGACCATTGTCCGCTAGAATTTTCGCCAGGGCCGTGCCCCAGGCTCCCACGCCTACTACCGATGCCTTCATGGCAATAAAGTGCAACCCGCCCGGATATTGTCAACCGGTCCGCGGCGCTTTATATTCGAACTATTTCCTCCACCGCGGCGATGGTCGCGGCGATTTCCTCATCGGTGGTGAAGGGTCCCGCGCTCATGCGAAGCGTGCCTCCGTCCGCCGTGCCCAGGGCTTCATGGGCCAGGGGAGAACACTGCAGGCCGGCGCTCGCCATGATTCCCGCCTCCTTCAAGCGGGCGCCCGCGTCGGCGACGGACATTCCCCGAATCCGAAAGGAAAAGGCGTGGGTGCGCCGCTGCTCTCGTCTTGCGCCGAACATCTCGACACGGTCCAGGGCCCGCAACTCGTGCATGAGTCGGAGCGTTCGCGCGCTCGTGCGGGCATGGATTTGTTCCAGGTTGTTTTCGCGCAGATAGGCGATTCCGGCCGCCAGCCCCGCTCCTCCCGCCACGTTAAACGAACCCACGTCGCAGAAGGACGGCGTGTTTGCGCAAGCCCGCTCCGTAACTCCGACGCCGGCCGAAGGGCTCGCCCCGGAGCCGCCGCCGGACGACCCGGACGCTCCCGGCGATATTTCACAAGCGGCCATGGGAACCTTCATGCGAACCCTTTCGCCCACATACAACCCGCCGATTCCCTGGGGCCCGAGGGCCCCCTTGTGCCCGGCAAAAACGAACATGTCCACGTCCAGTTCGGCGATGTTCATGGGCAGCACGCCGGCCGTCTGAGCCGCGTCCAGCAGAACCAGGGCGTCGTGATCCCGCGCCAGTTCGACCAGCTCGGGAATGGGAAGGACTTCCCCGGTGGCGTTGGCGGCGTGGGAAACGGCGATGAGTTTGACGCCGCCCTTGCGCAAGGTCTCGCGCGCGAAATCAAGGTCCAGCGGCCGACCCGGCGCGTAGGGACACATGGCGATTCGCACACCTCGTTCGTCGGCCAGTTTGAACAACCAGCGAAAGAGAGCATGGTGCTCCATATGACTGGTGAGGATGGTATCGCCTTCGCTCCATTCCAGATCCGTCAATGCCGTCGCCAGGGCGGCGGTCGCGCCGGAAGTAAACAGAAACCGATCTCGCCGGGGCAGGCCGAAGAATTCGGTTACCTGGTCCAGGGCCCGCTCATAGGTTTCGCTCCAGCTTGCCGGATCCGAGTCCAGGGTTTCCAGCACGGCTCGGCGGACTTCCGGCGGCTTCGGCCAGGAAGTACCCGCGTTGTTGAGATAGATCATGGGTCAGTCCCACGTCCGTCGACCGAAAGGGCAAGCAATCACCGCGGGGAACTTTCTTCGCGGGAAACATTGCTTGCGGGAAGGAAGGGCGCTTTCAATCGTGCAATGTCCAATCGCGCAAGGCGGGCACCCGGGAAACTGTATGCGAATTCTAATCACCACTCATGTACGCGAAGACTTTCGAGACGTCTTCGCCCGTTTTGATCGCTCCTTATTCAAGGCGCTGGCGCCGCCCTTTCCGCCCATCAAGTTGATGCGCTTCGACGGTTCGCGCAAGGGCGATGAAGTGCACATCAATATGTACATGCCGGGGGAAGCTCCTCACTGGATCAGCCTGATCACCGAGGACGGAGAGGATCAAGATCAATGCTGGTTCGTGGACGAAGGCAAACGGCTGCCGTTTTTTATCAAGTCCTGGCGCCATCGCCATATCATCCGCCGGGCTCAGGCCGCGGACGAAAACGCCCGGGGCACCCTGATTATCGATGATATCGAATACCAGGGCCGTCCGGGACCGCTGGGATACCTGCTGTACCCGGCCCTGTACTTGCAATTCCTGTATCGGAAACCGGTCTACCGTCGACTCTTCGGTACGCCCGACCCGACTCCCGGCCCTTCGTGAGCGATCGCCGTCGGCAATTTTTGCTTGCTGAATGCCGCCGGCGCGCCAGGCTCGCTGGATTATCATGAAATCCGCTCTCATCACAGGCATCCACGGGTTCGTGGGAACCCACATGTGCCGCCGACTGCTGAAGCAAGGCTATCGCGTGAGCGGTTTCGATCGAGGCACGGTGGGCTCGGATCGCCTGGCCGCCATCATCGACGATAAAGCCGCTTTCGACGGCGTACAATTGCATACCTGTGATCTGGCCGACATCTCCGAAATTAAGAAACTCCTGGAGCGCATCGACTGTGACCACGTTTTCCACCTGGCGGGCACGGCTTTCGTTCCGGACGCCTGGGCGGATCCGGCCGGCGCGTTCACGAACAATACCCTGAACACGATCCATCTCCTGCAGGCCATGAAGGATCTCAATTGGCGCGGGCGTTTTCTGTACGTAAGCTCCAGCGATGTCTACGGTCAACCGGCGCCCGAGGCCATGCCCATCAACGAGACCAGTGTTCCCGATCCGAAGAACCCCTACGCGGCCAGTAAACTCGCGGCGGAGCAGTTCGCCCTGTGCTTGAACGCCGGCCTCAAGGACATGGAAATTATTATCGCGCGGCCTTTCAATCATATCGGCCCCGCCCAGAGACCCAGTTTCGTCGTGCCGGAATTTCTGACGGCCATGGAGGAAGCGAAAGCTTCGGGCGCTACCCACATTCGCGTGGGGGACATCAATTCCGCGCGAGACTTTACGGACGTGCGGGACGTCACGCAAGCGTACCAGATCCTGCTGGAGCGCGGACAGTCCGGCGAAATTTATAATGTCTGCTCCGGGAAACCGACCACCATCCAGGAAATTTTCGAGCGCGCCCGGGAAGTCGTCGGCGCTTCCGTGGAATACAAGGTAGACGAAGGCAAGCTGCGGCCGGAAGGTTCGGACGTTCGCTACGGCCAGGCCGACAAGCTCCGTGCCCTGGGCTGGGAACCGCAATTCACCCTGGCCGACAGTATTCGCGACGCCCATGAGTTCATGAACAGGGTCGTGCCCGCTTGAACATCGCCTCGGCGCGAAAAGAACTAGAATAAGTTCAAAGAGAATTCAATCACCCTTTAACGACCCCGCACACCCATGCGCCCAGACACCAAACGTCACCCCCTCCTCCCCCCTCC
>CAZGYS010000626.1:0-557 GCA_964530305.1 uncultured Leptospiraceae bacterium | reverse complement strand
AGTTCAGACAAAAAAGGTTACGCCCTCTTCGATCTTGATTTCACGCTGATTCCCCACGATACATTGCTCCTATTCTGCAATTACGTATTGAAACGCGCTCGCTGGCGATTCCTCCTGCTCTACATTTTCTTTTCCCCCGTGGTGCCGCTGGCCGCGCTCAAACTGATCGGCTCCCATAAACTTAAACGCGTCTTTTTATGTTTTCTCTGGGGCATGTCCCGGGAGCGAGTCGAGGAACTGGCCGAGGGTTTCGCGCGGGAAATCGCCATTCCCATCATCTACCCGGAGATTCGCGCCGAGCTGGACAAGCACCGCGAAAAAGGCGATTTCGTAATTCTAAATACGGCCAGCCCCGAATTCTACGTGCGCCACATCGCCGCGAACCTGGGTGTCGACGCCTTCTACGGCACTCCCGTGGATCTGCCCGAGCGCATGCCGCTCTTCCTGGTGTTCACCCGCGCCAACAATAAGAAGTTCGCCAGGCTCATCGCCATGCGCGCCGACATGAGTTCGGACAT
Organism: uncultured Leptospiraceae bacterium; assembly: GCA_964530305.1. Lineage (GTDB taxonomy): Bacteria > Spirochaetota > Leptospiria > Leptospirales > Leptonemataceae > CAZGYS01. Next base: position 39 of record CAZGYS010000626.1, on the reverse strand, counting down.
TCCGCAGCTCATCGACGACCTGACTCAGTCGGCGGTCAT
>CAZGYS010000625.1:973-4092 GCA_964530305.1 uncultured Leptospiraceae bacterium | reverse complement strand
GCCCGAAACGGCTACTCTGAGCGAAAATGAGGTCAATGCAAAGCAGGCCGCCCACGAAAACGGCAATGGCAATCAGGAAGGCTCTCGAGCGCGGAGTATACCGGGACATAATCGGTATATCGGCAGGATTCGCGAATATTTTAGTGCGATTGCTCGAACAGATTCAGGTAGGCCGCCTTCAAATCGGCGAATTTACGAACCACCGACGCGCGTGGTAAGGCTCCCAGGATGTCGCGACCATAACCCCGGGTAGTCATGCGCGGGTCGATGATGCACACGGCGCCCCGGTCCCGCGCGCCGCGAATCAGGCGCCCGAAACCCTGTTTCAGGGTGATGGTGGCCTGGGGTAATTGGATGGAGAAGAAGGGTTTGGCGCCCCGAGACTTCTCCAGTTCCATGCGGGCTTCCAGCGCCGGATCGTCCGGAACGCGAAACGGCAGGCGGACCAGGATCACCAGGCGCAGTTTATCTCCCGGCACGTCGATGCCCTGCCAGAAAGTGGCCAGGCCCAGCAATACGCCCTGGTCGGTAGCCTGAAACGCCTTGAGGGCCGGGCCCGGCCCCAGTTCGGGCTGGCTTTGTAGTTCCAGATCCGGATCCAGTTCCTCGTCCTCGACCAGCATTTCGTGGACGGTTCGCAGAGAGCGATTGGACGTGAATAAAACGAACGCACCGCCGCCCGAGAGGTTCACCAGGTGCCGAATCAAAAGCGCCGCGTGCTCATGAAATTCCTCTTCCTCTTTCGCGGGGTCGGCCACATTGCGCGGCAAATACAGGATGGCTCGGGAAGCATAGTCAAAGGGCGAATCCAAACGCGCCGTAAAGACGCGCTCTCGCACGGGGCCATAGTCCGCGTTGTCTTCCTCTTCGCTCTCGCCTTCGTCGGCCGGTTCGGCGTCCTCCGCATCCCCGCTATCGCCTTTAGCGGTCTCGGGCGATTGCGGGCCGTCGTCCATGTTCTCGTCGGTACTGGAGCCGCGACGTTCGGCCGGCTCGTCCGGACTGATAAGACCGATTTCGTTCATGAAGTATCCGAAGGGATTGGAACCCGAGGCCGTCAGGGTAGCCGATGTAAACACCACCGTGGAAAATGAATCCAGCAGTTCGGCGCGTACGGAATCGCCGCTGAATATGGGCGCGATGGTCAGCTCGTAATAGTTCTTTCTATCCCTTTCGCTGCGCGAAAGCCAGTGAACATAGTCCTTGTCGGGCCCCTGAAAGAGTTTTTCCAGGATGCGGACGTGATTGTCCAAGCGCCCCAGGTGCATATTGAGGCGCAACTTTTCCTCATCCAGGGTTTCGGATTCGCCCGCTTCGCCCTCGAACAGGCTGGCATGAGCGAGATCCATTTTTTCGTATTCCTGATCCAGTTTGGACTTCAGGTCCCGAAGGCCGCGCACGAAGGAATCGCCGTCGGGGATTTCCAGGGCTTCGCGCAGGCGCTTACTCTGGCCGGGATAAAGATCCACCTGAGCTATGAATTGGGCGTGAAAGTCTTCCAGGTCGTCCTGCAGGGTTCCCACTCGCGAACCCAGGTTCTTGAACAACGAAAATATTTCACCCAGGGACATGTTCTCGTGAAACGAACCGGCGAAGATCTCCGGAAAGCGATGGGCCTCGTCGATGACTACGGCTTCGAACTCCGGCAGCAGTTTGCCCTCCATGGCCAGGTGGGAAGCCAGCAGGCTGTGATTCAAGATGAGTAGATGCGCGTCCTTCCAGCGATTGCGCGCCATGAAAATAAATGATTCGTCGTAATGAGGACAGCGGCGCGCCAGGCAGTTGTCCGGTTCTCGCGTAACGCGATTCCAGAAATCCCGCGAAGCGAATCCGTCATAGTCGAAGCGCGTGCCCTCCGCGGTCTCGGCTTCCCAGTCCAGAAAATCGCTCAGATGGTCCTGCATGTCGGGGCCGAAATCGCCTTGATCCACCACGCGTTCCAGCTTGCGTTTGCAAACGTAGTTGGACGAACCGAAACAGACCTCGGCGCGAATATCACGCCCGAGGATTTTGCGCAGCATGGGTACGTCCTTCTCCAGGATCTGCTTTTGCAGAGCCCGGGTCTCGGTGGAGATGGCCACGCGTACCTTGTTCTCCAGGGCATGATGCAAGAGCGGCAACAAGTAGGCCATGGTCTTGCCCGTTCCGGTGCCCGCTTCCACCAGCAGGATCTTTTGCTCTTGCAGGGCCCGGGAGACATGCTCCGCCATCTGCTCCTGCTGGGGGCGATGTTCATAGTCGGGCCAGAGTTTGGAGAAGATATCCGAATCGGCGCGGAATGGTTCTAGCGGGTCCTTGAGGGCGCGGCGGGACATAATGCTACGCTTATGTCCGGGCCCCGTTCTTCAAGTGCATTTCCAGGGCCGCGGCTCCTCCGCAGAAAGCCAGCAGGAACACCCACCAGGCATGAAATTCCAGGCCCGGGGCGTTTCCGGCGGGTAGTCCCGGCCACAGAATGAGCAAGGGGCACGGCAGAAGCGAGATACAGAAGGCGGCTCGCGCCAAAAGAGCGGCCTTTCCCCGTGAAAGCAGGAGAAAAACCGGAACGGGCAAGGACCACAGCAAGGCGTTCCAGACGCGCACGCCCGCGGGCTCCGGCGTCTCTTGCAAGGTGCCGGTCCCGAAGCTGAAAAGGAACGCGTAGAACAAAAGCAAGGCCGTCACGCTTGCCGCGCGGGTCATGGACGCCGCGATGGTCGCGGACAGCGCGTAGGCGAAAGTCATGAAGAAGGCCGGATGCGCGGCCGTGCGCAGAGCCGCCGTCCACGGACTGAAGAGAAAGACAATCCAGGTCACGGCCATGAGCCCCGCGAGCACAAACAGAATCAACGTATCGCGCGCGCCGGATCGCTCCCGGGCCAACGCTTGCAAGCCTACGGGAGCCAGCAGCATCGCCGCGAAGATCAACTGCAATGCCGGCGAACCGCTTCCCAGGCGACTTCCATATCGATGCAGTACGAGAAAGAGCAATAGATTGGCTAGAAATATGGAAGCCGTCAAAAGCCTTACGCGCCCGGCCGAGGCGATGCTTGCCAGTCCCGTTCCCAGAAACAGAACGGAGATGGTTAGAATAATATCGGAATTGCCCAGGAAACCCATGTTCAGTTCTCCCCGACCCT
>CAZGYS010000625.1:0-957 GCA_964530305.1 uncultured Leptospiraceae bacterium | reverse complement strand
AAGGCGAGCAACGCCAGCACCGGCCCGAACAGAAGCCAGCCCTCCGGATGGAGTTTGAGATCCGCCAGGACTTCGGCGAAAGTTGATTGGGGCGCGGGTGAATCCGAAGGTCTCAATTTGAGAGCGTCGGGCATGCCGCGCAGTGAGAAAGTAAACCAGAGGAGCGCGGGAAGAGCGCCCAGGGCATACAGGGCAAATGTGAATGAACGGCCCTGCTCCGTCGCGGTTTCGCCGCCCGGCGATGCTTTCGCGCGAAGGTAAAACCAGCCCGCCGCGAGCACGGCCAGGGGCAGCAGATACAACAGATAGGCGGCACCGTGCAACCACCAGGCGGCCGCCGTGATGCCCAGGGACACCATGGCGAACCAGGGTTTATCCGGATAGATATACCAGAAGGAAAGCGCCGCGACGGAACACAGTACCGTGACGGCCCAGAATACTAAGTCCAGGTTCGTATCAATATCCCCTGCCCGATTTGTCGGCCGCCAGGTCGTCCAGGAACTCGCGGGCTTCCTGGAAGTCCGGTTTGAGTTTCAACGCCAGATTCAAATAGCGGCGGCTGCGCTCGGGGCGATTTTTTTCCGCGTAGATCAGCGCGAGATTATACAATGCGAAATGTCTTTTGCTGCAGGTTTGCGCCTTGAGCGCGCGGGTAAAGCACTGGATGGCGCGGCGGTCCCGCCCGACGCGAAGCAGCAGAGCCCCGCATTCATTGTAGGCGTCTCCGTATTCGCGATTCATGCGCAAGGCTTTCACGAAAGCCCGCACGGCCGGCATGGTTCGTCCCTGCAGGTTACCGTGCAGCCAGCCCAGGCAGGTGTATTTGAGCTCGGTTTCCTCGATCTCCAGCGATTGTAAAAGGAGGAATTCCGCCGCGTCGGCGTCCCCCGCGGACATCAGGTCTATGCTCTTGCGAAAATATTCACACTCGTTCAAGATGGTTTCTCCCTCCGAATT
>CAZGYS010000624.1:0-4093 GCA_964530305.1 uncultured Leptospiraceae bacterium | reverse complement strand
TCGCACACCGGTGAAGTCATAGGGAAGATGTTTCTTGATTGCGCTCTGTTCGGTCTCCGGCAATCGAGTGCCGCCGCCGAGTGAATTTAGATCGGATTCGACCGAATGCGATACCGTCCCTCCAGTGGGACTTGCCGCGTCTTCTTTCTCCCTTTGGCGTTGAATATTCGTGGTCGGCTTGGCCGTAGTCGCGTTTGTGGATGAGGTTGAGGATGAAGCGACTCTTTCGGCGACGGAATCAGCTTCTTTCTCCAGCGGGTCATCGACTCCACCGACCCTGCTTTTCAATTGAATTTTAGGCCGCCGTCCGCCGGCCGAATGCAGGGGCGCGCGGAGACCGCCACTGAATACAGACGCGGTACCGGGCTCGATCCGGTCGTGCGGTTCAGGCGAGTGGGCCGGCGTGCCGTCTTTATGCCGGGCTGTCTCAACCCGGGATATTTCATCTCGGTGCGACTTGCCTGCTCGAGTACCGCGGGTGGAGCGTTTCGTTCGAGCTGTAGTTTTCAATTTCTATTCCTCTTTGCGTCTGGTTCATTAATGGCGACATTCAAGCCGCTCTTAATCATGAGAGCAAGTCAACGAATGGAAAATAAACTGAAAGCCTTGCATGTGAGCGCACATCCGGCCGTAATTTGTTTAAATTCGTTGACCCATCGCCGGCCCGCCTGACAAATTTGGTAGCCCATGGATTTCCAATTCACGAATTTCGCCAGCGGCCGCATGGGGCCGGCCGTACTTTCGCTGGCCATCGCCGCTTACCTGCTCACGCGCCGTCGCGCCGACGGAGCCACCTACTGGCTGGGCGTTTACTGCGCTCTACTGAGTATCTTTAACATCGCCTACATCATCGGGTTTTCCCTGAACGATCCGGCGGGAGGTTATGCCTGGCATCTGGCGTGCGTCATCGCGCCGGCCGCCGCCGCCCGTGTACAGCTGGCCTATCACTTCCCGGAACCCATGTTTCCCAGGGAAAGGCGAATCGCCCTGTACATTACCTTCGGCGCGGCCGTGGCCGGAATTCTGGAATACTTCCTGCGGGTGGACTATGATTTCATCCTGGGCATGCGCCTGCATGCCTATGGTTCGCGCTATCGCTCCCTGCTTTTACCGCTGTTTACGTTCTTTTTCTATATCTGGAGCCTGTTCGTATCGTTTCGCGTGGCGCGCGTCATCTTGAAGTCCGCCGGTGGGAGAGGCGGGAGCCTGCGTCGCTTTCTCGATGAATGGAAGGCGAACCCCGCGCTGCGAGTACCCGTCTATCTGATTCTGTTGACCTGCGGCGAACTGGCCTTGAACGGCCTGCACCTGGTTGCCTACGTGGAACGACTGGACGTCGTCACTCGCGAACACGCGAGCAATCTGCTGGTGCTGGGCCTGCTGTCCGGCTACGTGATGGTATATTCCGCGGCGACGGTGGGACGCACGGGATTCATGCATCGCCTGGTGGGGATTTCGCTGGTGGCCTTGCTGGTGTTGCTCTCCCTGACGGCCTGGGCGGTGGAACTCAAGGACCTGGAAAACCTGCGTCGATCCGGGAGTCGTCTGGGGCGCATGGCCCTGAACCAGGGCGCTTCCATGGGTAAATTGAAATTTGTTCAGGGGGGCACCCCGCGCCGGCTCCTGACCAATAACACCGGAGTTTCCGATTCCGCGCTGGACCAGGCGCTGGAGAAATCCTATTTCGACGGACGCTTCTACTTCGCGAGCGCCGGGAAAAAGCACTATTATGCCGTGCGCGTAGATGGTCCTGAAGGCGCGGCCCTGATCGGTTTCGACTACGCCGAATATCGTCGCTACCTGCACGGGTCGTCCGGGCTCATGGTGGTCCTGATGCTCACGGCGGCGCTGACGGCGCTGCTTGTATTTCCGTTTTTGTTTCGCGCGAGCCTCTTGCGACCCCTGCGATTATTGCTGGGTGATCTGGGGCGCGCGCATCCGGAGCAGGGCGATTCGGGGGAACCCTCGGGCCCGGACGAGGTCGTTCAACTGCGGGCTTCGTTTCAGAAAATGACCGAGCTGTTGCGCAACGCTCGGCGGGAACTCTCGGACTATTCGCCCCACCTGGAGCAGGTGGAGAAAATCGTCGAACTGGAAACGCAATACGTCACCGTGGGGACGCGAACCCTGGTGTATCGCAGCGCGGCCGTCGAGAAGGTAATTCGCGTCGTGGAACGTATTCGGGAATTCAAGCAACCCGTACTCATCACCGGCGAAACGGGCACCGGTAAGGAGTTGTTCGCGCGCATGATCCATGGCGGCCGCGGCGAAGACGCGGGGCCGACGCCCTTTGTCGCCGTGAATTGCGCCGCCCTGCCGGAGAACCTGTGGGAATCCGAGATCTTCGGGCACAGGAAGGGGGCCTTCACCGATGCCGTAGGCCAGAGGGAAGGCCGGATTGTTCAGGCGGGGACCGGGACCGTATTCTTTGATGAGATCGGCGAAATGCCTCTCCAGGTGCAGGCCAAGATGCTGCGGCTCCTGCAGGAGAATCAATTCACGCCCGTGGGCGCGGACCAGCCGCTCAAAGCCAATTGTCGTTTTGTCTTCGCCACCAATCGGGATCTGGATGATATGGCGGCGCGGGGAAAATTTCGCGAGGACCTCTTGTATCGCATTCGGGTGTTTCCGGTGGAGCTGCCGGCGCTGCGGGAACGTCCGGAAGATATTCCCTACCTGGCCCGTTTTCTCCTGGAGCGCGCGGCCCGGGAATACTCCTTGCCCGTGCCGAGCATCGAGCCTTCGGCGCTACAGGTCCTGATGCGCTACTCCTGGCCCGGTAACGTACGTGAGATGGAAAATGTCCTGGCGCGCGCCCTGGCCCTGGTGGAGGGCGATTCCCTGGAGCGGGAGCATTTTCCGGACATTGGCGGCGGCCCCGGTGGGAAAGGGCGAGGCGGTCTCCCCGGAACGGAAGCCGTACTCTCAGGTGAGATATCCTTCGACCAGGAAGTGCGCCGCTTTTCACGGACGCTCATCGAGAAGGCCATGGAAACCGCGGGCGGCAATAAGACCCGGGCCGCGGGCATTCTAGGACTGAATCGCTCCACGCTACGCTATCGTATGAATGAGCTGGGAATGCTCGAGCAAAAGAAATAGCGCGCCCTCACGAATCGCCACCGCCCCTCTTAAACTGTTAATATTGCGGTTAAATTTTACCGTACGGCAAGATCTTGCCGGTAAAAATCCGCCGATCGTGGGATGAATCGCCTTAAATCAACCGAATTCGGCCTTTCAGCCCGTTTCCAAGCCGGCACGCTTCTTGTAATGTCTCCATCATCAGCGAAAAATTATCCCGGCCATGCTCAAGGGCAATGTTCGGGGCAAAAGACAAATGGAGACAAAGATGAAAAAACTAATTATGGCACTGTTCCTGGTGCCCATGCTTGCAGGCAGTGTGTTCGCCGAAAAGGTAATCTACGTACACGGTTTTAGTCCTACTAAATCCAATGCGCAATGTCAGGACAAACAGTCCTGTGAATACTGGAGCGCTGTTGCCCCGGTGGGCGATCACGTCTACGTCGGCTATGACGGGCGTCTCAATCCCTTTGGTGGAACTTCGGTGAGCGGCAGCGTGCGACTGCTGGCCATGCTGAACAAATACTGTCGCGCCGATCAGGGCCAGAGCTGCCGTATCGTAGCGGACTCCATGGGCGGCTACACGACGGCCGGCGTGATTTCCATGTACAATCGCAACAACACCTACAATATCAATTACACGACCCAAATCGTATCCGCGGAAGGCGGCACGGAACTGGGCAACCTGGGCGACGGCGCGCTGGACCTGCTGAACGCGATTTTCGGCGGCGTTACCAACCTGATTACGGCTCGCGATGCAATTGAAGCCCTGGCCGTCAGCTATGCGCGTGGCCTGTTCGATCACAATCGCAACAATGGCACGAACTTCTATCACGTAGCCGGAACGAAAACCAACTTCCTGGCCGGAGCCGTCCTGCTCGGCAAGGATGACGGCGTCATTCCCATGCACAGCTCCTGTGGTTACCGTAACTCGGGCGCCTTCAGCCGGTGCGGTGGTGAGAAGATTCGTACCTGCGGATGGTGCTTCTGGCAGCGCAAGAAGTTCATCTCCGCC
>CAZGYS010000623.1:0-4097 GCA_964530305.1 uncultured Leptospiraceae bacterium | reverse complement strand
GGCCTTGTAAAAATGACCGAAGGAAAGCATGCCTTCCATGTTCGCGGGCATGCTGGTGGGCAGCAGTTGCCGCTGGATTTCCTCGGCGGCCTTGAGTTCGCCGCGCATCTCTTCGCGTTCACGCAAACCCGCCACCATGCTGTTCAGCGATTCCGACAGAGTACCCAGCTCGTCGCGTCCCTTGTATTGAAAACGCACGCCGAGATCGCCCGCGCCGACGCGATTGGCCCCGGCGATGATGGAGCGAATGGCGCCCACCAGAACCACCGACAGAATCAGGGCCAGCAGAATCAAACGCAGACCGAAGGAAACGGCCGTATCGATCAGACTGCGACGCTCCAGGCGCAAACGAGCCGCCGTTTCCGACTGGTCGAAAAAAATGCGCGTAAAACCGGCCACGTTTTCGAACAGCGCCCGGTCCGCCAGGCGGTCCAGGCCCGTGAGGTCCAGCTCCCAGAGCAGCTCCTGGGCTTCGCCCCGGGTCAACAGCAGCATGCCTTCGCCCACGGCGCGGCGAAACGATACTCGACCACAGCGGGAAATTTCACCGCAGGCGGCGCCGATCCAGGTTCGCAGATCCTTCCAGGCCGCGGCGGTGTTCACGCGATTCACCGAGGATTCAACGTAGTCGCTGTAGGCCCCGGGATCGTACCCGGCGCGCATGACCATGTGATCCCGCAACATCACGGCGCGCAGATTGCGAAAGGCGTCGGCCACGGCCAGACTGTCGTCATGGTAGTTGCGAATTCGCGGCGCCAACTCCTTGATGAGCGTACGACCTTCCGCGCGCAGCTTTCGCAGGCGGCGACCTTCGTCGCGGAGGCGCTTGTATTCGGCCGGGTTCTTCTTGCGCGAAATCGCCCGCCGGGCCTTGTCCGCGGCGCGAATCTTCTTGTTCAGTGCTTTTTGTTCGGCGATTTCCGCCGCGCGGCGCTCCTTCATGTCGGCCAGGGCGTTGCGACTTCGCTCCAGGAAACGCTTTTCATATTCGTCGGTAATCGCCTTGCGCCGAGCCTCCTGGGCGCCATAGGCCTCCAGCAAGGTACGATACACATCATCCTTGTTCGGGGATTGCTCCGGCTTTTCCTCTCGCAGTTTACGGGCCCGGTTCAACAAGCGCTCCACCAGTACGCGCATCCGGCCGCGAACGGCGCGCTGGCGATTCAAGTAGGAACGCCAGAAGGCCTTGCGCGGACCGTTGAGGCTTTGCTTAATCAGCAGCGCCCGTTCCGTGACGGCCGGATTGTGATAGATGGAGCGCGTGGTCACCATGTAGTCGTCCGCCGGTTCGTGCACGTCGTCGGTGACCAGGGGACGCCCGTCGTAAAAGGCGTTGCGCTGGCGAATGAGACCCGCGCGATACGGCCCGGCGTCCATGTTGATGGTATTGATCCTTTTATAGTCCACCGAACTCAAACGACGACGTTTCTTATCCAGCGCGCGGTAGGCCTCCAGCGCCGCGCGAATCGCCTCGGGGTTCTTTTCGGCGCGGGCCTTGCGCAACTCGGCGGTGATTTTTTTTAAACCGGCCTGAACCCCCTTCCAGGGCTCCAGTTCGAAGGTATCAAAGTGAGTGTCGTAGTAGAGATTGATGGATTCGATACGATAGCGACTCAGGTCCAGATCGCGAAAGGCCGTCCGCATGGTATCGCCGTAGCGATAAATTTCACGCAACTTTCGATCCAGACGACGACCATGGTAACTGGCGCGGACGAAGCGCCCCGCGAGCGCCTTGCCCCGGTCCCGGGCTCCGTTCAGACGCTTGTATACCAGCCGGGCATGGCTTTCCATTTCGGCGAATTCACGGTCCGAGAGGGAGCGACCCGCGCGGCGCTCAAGGCGATTACGGAGACGTCGGCGCGCGGTTTGCACGTACTCGGCGTCGAAGTAGCGATTGTAGTACAAACGCGCGAAATCCTCGCGCGCCTTTTTTTCCAGCTCCGCCGCCGAAGGGCCGGCTTCTTTTTTTTCTCCGGCTTTCCGCGGCTTGCTACTTTTCCCGGGTGCTTTCGCCGGAGGCGATTTAGGATCGGAGCCGGCCTGCTTTTGTTTACGCTCCTCGGCCTTGCGCTTTTGGCGGGCGCGAAAGGCTCGATCCAGCAGCTTTTCTCGGGCGGTCACGCGTTCGGACAGGGATTGCAGGCGCATGAAATCGCGCACGGTATACTGTACTTCGCGCGTCAGGCCCTGCACCGGCTCCAGGCGGGCGTTTACTTCGCGCAGGGAAAATTCACGAATGGCGCCATGCTGTTGCTTCAGGGCAATCACGAGAATCACGCCCACGAGCACGAACAACATGCCCCCCACGAAGATCACCAGCTTGCCGCGCAACCCCGGCCTCAATTGATTCAACAGGTTCTTCATTGGGCGTTTTCCCCGGAAAGATTCTTTTCGAGCCGCAGGCGATTGCCGCCGCTCGGGCGAACTTCGTGCGTGGTTTCCAGCAACGTGGTGAACAGATAAATTCCCAGGCCGCCGTCGCGCTTCTGGGCCGCGTGCTCCTTGAGATCGGGCAGGGGCGCTCGGGTGGGATCAAAAAATTCGCCTTCGTCCTCCAGAACAAAAACGAAGCGGTCCTGCTCGTGACGCATTTCCAATTGAATCCGGAGCTCGGGGTCCTCCGGATAAGCGTGTTCCATGATATTGGCCAGGGCTTCGTCGATTGCGAGAACTACCCGATTGAGATCCCGGGCTTCCAGTGCATCGCCGATGAACTCCCGCGTAATTTTCCGGGCCCGAGCCAATTCCGATAGATCATTGCGCAGTTCGAATCGCGCTTCCCTGGGTGAGTGCATCACGAGACGCGTCCGGGTTAGAAGTCCCGCATGGCTTCCTCGACCGTCGCCGCCATCTTGAAGGCGGCCGTGAAGCCCAGCAGATCAAATACGTCGGCCACGTCCTTGCCGGCGCCGGCCAATCGCAGTTCGCCTCCGCCGCCGCGGGCTTCCTTCAAGTTGGCCAGCAGGGTTCCGATACCGGCCGATGCGATGTATTCCAGGCGGCTCAAATCGCAGACGATTTTCACATGGCCCGCTCCGATGAGGCCCTGCAGTTCTCCATTGAGAGAGGGGGTGGTCTTCGCGTCCAGCGCGCCGGCCAGGCGCACCACGCAGACGGCGCCGTGCATTTCATTTTTCAGATCCAGGATTGATTCGGACATCGATTGCTTCCTTGTTTCGCTCGGGTCAAGACCGATGGGGGAAGATACAAGACGACCGCCTGGAGGGAAAGTAAAATTCGCCCAGGAACTATTCCTTGAGGCCGTCCCAGAGATCCTTTTCCTTGATAATGGCATAGAGCTTGCGCTCCAGGTTGTCGATCTCGTTGAAATAAGGAACGGTGGGGGAGCCCTGGAAGATATAGGTGTATTTGCGAATGCCCCGCACGGACTTCTTCAAGTCTCCCTCGGTGATGCCGCTGATGATGCGGTAATAGAGGGACAGGGCCATGCCTTCATGCAATTCCCGTCGGAAGTTCTCGTCCCGGGCCTGGAAGGCATCGATGACCTTTTCGACTTCATCGCGATTGTTCTTATCCTCGTCGGCGAATTTGATCAGATAGGCCGAGATCAGCTTCCGACAACGAGTCAAATCCTTGCGGGCATTGGCGGCCTTGATCTTTTCAAAGAGCAGAAAGGCCTCCTGCTCCAGTTGAATCCGAATCCGGTGGCGCCCCAGATCCACGGGGGAAAAGGCGTCCTGCAACTGGGCATTGGTGAGGGATTTGAGGCCGTCCTCAAAGATGCGCTCACTGCGTCGACTGTGCAATTGACTGAAGGATCGTAGCGGCTCCTGGATGATACCCACGAACTCGCCCGACTCCGGAAGCATGGCCACGCGCGCGTGCCCCTGCATCTTCTCCAGAAAGAAGATACTGCCGTCGCCCACGGCGGAAAGGCTCTCCCGCAGGGCCCGGGAAATCAGCCGCTTGCAGAGGGGACCCACGGTATGCAGGGCCGATTCGTCCCGACAGGCCCGATCCACCCGATCCATGACCTTGCGGGTGTTCTCCGTGCCGCGATCCTTCCCCTTGCGCTCCCAACCGGAGTCACGCAGGGGTTCATACAGATATTGCTGGAAACTCTTCTGACCGGTCAG
>CAZGYS010000622.1:0-4100 GCA_964530305.1 uncultured Leptospiraceae bacterium | reverse complement strand
CTTCCGAATCGCCCCGAACCACCGGTACAAAGTTCGTTCCGGGCGATAAAGTTCTTGCCGAGACAAGGCCCTCCCGGGTCTATAAATTGAACGCACGGAATACACCCGGGATGACCCCGGGCAGCGCGGCAAGAGCACGGAAGAAGAATGAGCGTCTGATTGTGGATGCGAAACCCGCGGACGAGAACAAGAAATCCGTCCCGCCCGGCCGGCGCCCCTGAACGGCCGAATGGTTAAGAATCTAACCCACAGCACCATTACAAACATCTACCTGGGCGGCCAGACCTATCAGATCAGCGCCATTTCACCCAGGGACTCGGTGCTGGTCAAGACCCGGGAACCGGAGCGGAGCAAGCTGCTCATTCGCCATCGGGACGGCGCCCGGGAACTGACTTCCTTTTCCTATTACCGGCCCGAGAAGATCTTTCGGACCATTCTAATGTCCGTCTCTTCCCTGGGAGATGAAGCTCCCAACTTTACGAATGACGATAACATAGAAGAAGACGAAACCTACGTGGCCCTGCGCGAAGATAAGCCGGCCCAGGAAATCCTGGCGCGTCTGGATGAGCGGGCGCGTGAAAAATCGTTTCTGCTGCGCGCGCACTTACTTGAGATCGCGCCTGACCCGGTGGAAGACGATTTCGCGTTTATTCAGATTTTCGCCTCGGGACTGGCGCCCATCGTATTGATTGGCCGCCAGGGTTTTAGTTTTCCCGTTCGCTCCGGACTGCCCGGGGGGTATCTGCCCGAGTGGTTTACCGAACAGCAGAGCATGGACTGGGCGCGGGGGGACGAACTGAACGTCTACACCGAGGCGCCGGATTCGGACTCGGGCGATAGCCTGCGCGAGTTCCACGACCTGCTCCGCAATCGCCGCATCATCACCCGTCTGCCCTGGGAAATGGTTCTATTGCGATTGAGCTACATCGCCAATGGCGGTTGATTGAACGCCTTCCCGTGGTCCTATGAACAAAATCAAACACCTCAATGCCGACCAGCTGGCCCGGCACGCCCGTAATGTTTTCATAAGCGGGGGACGCCAGAAAATCGGAGCCGCGCTGATCTACCGTTGTCTGGAAATGGACCCTCGCCACGTCCTGGGCCTGCGTTGCCTGAGCGATATGCTGGACACGGACGGCACGGAGCACTTCTCCGCGGCCATTCTCGAGTACATCTTGAACGGGGCCGGGGAGCTGACCGCGGACGAGCGTCGGGAAATCGATGATCTGCTGTTCCTATCCAAATGGACCTGGGGGTTCGCGGCGCACGTAGACGATCGTGGGGATCTTAAACGCGAAGACTTTCAGGACCGAAGCAAGTTCAAAACCGATGAAGCAGCCTACCAGGCCTTTCTGAAGGAGCTGCGGGGCCAGGTGGACGACGACGAGACCCTGATGCGCGGCGCCCATGTGCTTGTGGGCGTGCTGGCGGGGATTCTCAAGTCCCGGGAGCGGGGCAATGCCGCCACCATGGATTCCATCTTCGGGGACGAAATCTATGACCGCGATGCTTCCTATCATGAATTCATGGATCAATCCACGGATGATCTTGATAAACTGCGCGAAGAGCTGAAGCAATAAAAAACACTCGCGCATCCCAGGCATCGCCGTGAAATCGTCCATCGCCTTCGGCGAAAAGAGTGAGAGGACTGATTCATGGATGATAATTTATACCAACCACCGGGAACGACGAATTCCGGTGGACTTTCGAGCGGCCGGTTCGGTCGATTTAATCTATCGCGGGCCTTTACCCTGGGCTGGGACGGTTTTCAGCGCAACATGGGCATGGCCATCGCGGCGTTGATTGTTCTGAGCCTGTGCGCCGTCGCGGCCATCTTCGTGCCGCCCGTGCTGGGTTACTTTCTGTTTTTTCCCCATCTGGTTCTACTGGGCGCGCCCCTGGCCGGCCTCTACGCGGTCCGAGATCGTCTTGAGATTTCCCATGCTTTCCTGGGTTTTTCGAAGTTCGCTCCGATTTTCATCGGGGGCCTGATATATCTACTCGTGCTGATCATTCTGACGGCCATCTTCAGCGGCCCTTCGTACTACTATATGTTCAAGGATGTGGACTGGAATGCGGGCGCGGACGCCATTGCTCAGGCCTTCACCGCGGGCAGTCAGCAGATTCCCGTCTGGATGACCCTGTTTTCGTACCTGGGCAGTATCGGCGGCTGGTACGTTGGGGCGCGCCTCATGATATTTCTGCCCTTGATCATCGAGCGGAACATGGCGGTGGGCGAAGCCTTGAGTGCGTCCCTGGAAGCCACTGCTCGTGATCAGGGGATGCTCATGCTGTTTGTCTTGCTGTCGAACATCATCGCCGGGGCGGGCGTGATTATCTGCGGTATCGGCGTGCTGTTCTCCGGAGCCCTCTCCATGTGTCTGCAGGGCGCGGCGGTTTACATGCTGCTGGGCGAAGATAAAAAAGAGAAGGATTCGCAGTCGGACGCCGGTTCATTGGAATCCGGTCAGGGCGATTTCGCCTGAACCAGCCGAAACGAAAACCACCGGGAGGCAAGCTCGCGGTGGTTTTCGCCGGGGGCGAATGACTTCAACGAATTACTTCAATAAAGGTTCGCCCGCGCGGGAATCGTATTCCTCACGGAGCGCTTTGATCACGTCGTCAACCGAGCGTTCTCCCAGAACCTCATTGGCGCGCGTGCGAACGTTTACGCTGTCCGCCTCCACTTCCTTGTCTCCCACGACCAGAATGTAGTTTACCTGATCCAGCTGGGCGTTGCGGACTTTCTTATTAATGCCTTCGCCGCTGTCGTCGGTGGTGGCCCGCAGGCCGGCGGCGCGAAAAGCCGCGACCGTTTTTTGGGCGTACTCATCATGGCGATCGGCCACGGTCAACACGCGTACCTGCACGGGTGAAAGCCACAGGGGAAATTTACCGGCATAGTGTTCGATGAGAATACCCAGGAAACGCTCGATGGAACCGTAGATGGCGCGGTGGACCATGATGGGTTGTTTCTTTTCTCCGTCCGCGTCGTCGTAGACCAGGTTGAAGCGTTCCTTGCTGGGCAGGGTCATGTCCAGCTGGATGGTGCCGCACTGCCAGGTCCGACCCAGCACGTCCTTGATGTGCATGTCGATCTTGGGACCGTAGAAAGCGCCGTCGCCCTCGTTGACGCGGTACTCATAACCTTCCTCGTCCAGCGCCTGGCGCAGGGCCTCGGTTGAGAATTCCCAGTCCTCGTCGCTGCCGATGGCCTTCTCCGGTTTGGTCGAGAAGGCCTCGGTTGAGAATTCCCAGTCCTCGTCGCTGCCGATGGCCTTCTCCGGTTTGGTCGAGAGTTCCATGTGGTATTCCAGACCGAAAATAGCGTAAATCTTTTCCGCGAGTTTCAAGACCCCGCGAATCTCGTCCTTGAGCTGGTCGGGCCGCATGAAGATGTGCGAATCGTCCTGATGGAAGGCGCGCACGCGAAACAGACCCGACAGGGCGCCGCTCATCTCATGGCGATGCACGAGACCCACTTCGCCGATCTTCAAGGGCAGTTCTCGGTAAGAGTGCGATTTATTCAGATAGTAGAGCATGCAACCGGGGCAGTTCATGGGTTTAATGGCGAAGTCCTGCTCGTCCACGTCCGAGACGTACATGTTTTCGCGATAATAATCCCAGTGTCCGGAAGTCTTCCAGAGGTCCGAGGACATCATGATGGGCGTCTTGATTTCCACGTAACCTTCCGCGTCCTGGAGTCCTTTTTCATACGCGATGAGTTCGTCGCGAATGACCATGCCTTTGGGGTGAAAGAAGGGCATACCCGGCGCCTCGGGGTGGAAGGAAAACAAATCCAGTTTCTTACCGACCACGCGATGGTCGCGCTTTTTGGCTTCTTCCAGGAAACGTAAGTAGGCCGAGAGCTGTTTCTTATCCGGATAGGATACGGCATAAATGCGAGTCAGCTGTTCATTCTCGGCGTCCCCGCGCCAGTAGGCGCCGGAGGTCTTCATGATCTTGAACGCCTGAATCAAACTGGTATTGGGAATGTGGGGGCCCCGGCACATATCCGTGAAATCGCCCTGGGTATAGGCGCTGGTGCCCTCGTCGTGGGATTGAATCATCTCCACCTTGAACTTGTTCGACTTGAAGGT
>CAZGYS010000621.1:0-4109 GCA_964530305.1 uncultured Leptospiraceae bacterium | reverse complement strand
ACCCTTGAACACGGCGATTCTGGAAGAGCCGCCGACCACGCCGGCCGAAACCGCGCGAAAAATTACCGCGGAACTGAATCTACCGGAGGCCCTGCCGGTACGCGAGAGTTTTACCAATCGCGTCGCTTCCGAACATCGACAGCCGGCGCCGGTCCCCGTGCGCGAAGAGTCGCCGAACGTGGCCTCGGTTTCGATCCCGGTTTCCGACCCGGACTCCGCGCCGACATTGACGGCTCGGAGGCCGTCGGAACCGACGACGGCACCCGCGGCGGTAGCTCCGCTGGAAAACCGAGAACCGGCCGAGCAATGGGGCGAACAGCCGGCTGAATACGCGGAATACAAGGAAGAAATCGTGGACGCCCCCGAAGTGCGCGATGCCGTCAATGTGGCCGTGAACCAGGCCGTTGAGGAAGGCCTGGAAACCGCCCTGAACCACACGGCCGCGCAAACGATGGAACCCGAGACCATGCATCCGGAGACGGGCGAACCGGAGGCCGTGAATCCCGAGGCGATGGAAGCGGAAGTCGCTCCGGAAGCGGTTGAGGAATCTCCCTATCAAGAAAGCGAACCGGCCACCACCGGCGTGCCGCCCATGGATCTGGGGGGACGCAAGTATCGCCTGCCGCTGGAAATCCTGAACCTGGCGCCGCGCGTGGGGCACGACAACGTGGCTCGCGAAATCGAACTGACCTGCGCGCGTCTGGAAGTGGTCATGCGCGACTACGGCATTCAGGCGAAAGTGGTTCGCACGCAACGCGGTCCCATCGTCACTTTGTATGAAGTCAAGCTGGAGCCGGGCGTGAAGGTTTCGCGCATCCTGGGCATCAACGACGAAATCAAAATGAACCTGGAAGCGCCGAGCATTCGCATCATGGCACCCATCCCGGGCAAACCCACCGTGGGTATCGAAATTCCCAACAAGACCCGCGAAACGGTGACGCTGGGCGAACTGGCTCGCAAGGACCGGGACTTCTTTACCGAGTCCCGTAATCTCAGCATCGTGCTGGGCAAGGACATCGCCGGGCACAATAACTACGTGGACCTGACCAAGCTGCCGCACCTCTTGATCGCGGGCGCGACGGGCGCCGGTAAGTCCGTGTACATGAACTCGATCATCGCGTCCTTGCTGTATACGCAATCGCCCGAGGACGTGCGCTTCATTATGATCGACCCCAAGATGGTGGAGCTGACCCTTTACGAAGGCATTCCCCATCTGCTCATGCCCGTGATCACGGACGTGCGCAAGGCGAGTCGCGCGCTGGCCTGGGCGGTGGTGGAGATGGAGCGGCGTTACGCCGCGTTTTCGCGCCTGCGTTGCCGCGATATTCGCTCTTATAATGATCGCGTGAAGAATCGCATCGCCGAAGGCGATGACGAAGCACGCAAGATGCCCTACATCGTCATTCTACTGGACGAGCTTTCGGATCTGATGATGGTGGCGGCGAAGGACGTGGAGGACTCGATCATTCGCCTGACTCAGAAGGCCCGCGCCGTGGGTATCCACGTGGTCATGGCCACCCAGCGTCCTTCCGTGGACGTCATCACCGCGCTCATCAAGGCCAACTGTCCGGCGCGCATCGCCTTTCAAGTGGCCCAGCGCACCGACAGTCGGACCATCCTGGACGCCAACGGCGCCGAGAGCCTGCTGGGCAGCGGGGACATGCTCTATAAATCGCCCACGTCCGCCGGGCTGACCCGGATTCAATCGCCTCTGCTCACCGAGGGAGAAATCGAAAAGATTGTGTCCGAGACCCGCAAATTCGGCGAGCCCAATTACATCGAGATGCCCGGCGAATCCGAGGAGAGCGAGTTCCAGACCGAGGAGTCGGACATTGATCACGAGCTCTTCGGCCAGGCCTGGAAAATCGTTCAGGAGACGGGCAAAACGTCGACTTCCTACATCCAGCGCCGGTTGCGCATCGGCTATAATCGCGCGGCGCGGATCATTGAAATGATGGAAGAGCGCGGTTACCTGGGACCGGCCGTGGGCAACAAGCCCCGGGAGATCCTCAAAAAGGACTGATTGGACTTTTCGGCCCGGGGAAGCGCGCTCATTGCGGGCGGCTCCGCGGCCGGTGAAAAAGGCTTGACGAAGCCGCCGGATGCGAGATTCCGCTTTAAACCCCGAAAACCATGAATTATCCCAGAATCCTCCTCATCTCCGCGGCTATTTTTGCCCTGATCATCCCCGGCATTCAGGCCCAGCAGGAGGTGCGTTATTCCCACGCCCGCGTGGCCCGCAATGTCATCAAGAAATTCAAGGGCATCAAGACCTACACCGCCGGTTTCCGCATTCAGACCAAGGACGGACGGCGCATTCGCAATATGCGGGGCAGCTTTTATTATCAGAAGCCCGGAAAGGTGCGCTTCTCCTTTTCCCAGCCCTCCGGCAATCTCATCGTTTCCGACGGCAAGACCATGTGGGTCTATATTCGTCGCCTGAACGCCGTGGGCAAACAGGACCTGACCCTGAAAAAGAAGAACGAAAGCGGTCGCCCCATTTTCGTGGGCACGCCCGGTCCCGGTCTGGCTCGCCTGTTTCGCAAGTATCACTACCGCTTTGATTCGCCCGAGCAGCCCCGCGTGGTGGACGGCGCGAAGGTCTTCGTTCTGGACATGGAACAAAGAGAGAAGATCGGCGGTTACGAAAACATCAAGCTCTTCATCGACGCAAGTTCATACCTGGTGCGCAAGGCCGTGGCCTCCGACGGCTACGGCAAGACCACGACCATGACCTTTATCAAGCCCGCGCTGGATCGCCAACTGGACGGCACGCGCTTTCAGTACAAGCCGGGGCGCGGCGTGCGCGTGGTTAATAATCCGCTGGTGAATGAATAGGTCATTACCCTCGATTCGCGGCGATTCTTGCTGAACGGGGCACCACAATGAAATCTGGTTGCCCCCGGGGCCGCGCCGACAATCCTGTAATTTAATTTTTACGACATAATAATACTTTTTAAACTCTGGTGAATCGTAGTGCTTTCGAAACGCGTAGGAACAATACTTAAAGAAGCTCGGGAAGCCCGGAAGATGTCCGTTCGTGACGTCGCCCGGGAGACGAACATGATCCCGCGCTACATCGATGCCCTGGAAAACGAGGACTATACCGTTTTCCCCGGGGAGACTTATGCCCTGGGTTTTCTGCGTGCCTACGCGGATTACCTCCAACTGGACACGGAGCATTTGATCAATCTGTATCGCGGGTTGCAAATCGATCAGAGTGATACGCCCTTGAAGGAACTGACGAAACCCACGGGCGGCTTCATCATTCCCCACGTGGACAAGAACGTCTGGCTGGCGCTGGGCGGCGTGGCCATTATCGCCGGTATCATTTCGTTGTTCGCGTTCGACATCGTCAGCCTGCCGTCGTTGCCGTCCGGCTCCACCGCGGATTCCGGTCTGTGCAAGGGCCGAGAGATTCGCCCCGTGGTCGTACCCCGCGCGGGCGCGGCGCCTAAAATCGAAAGCGTGTCCACCCAGGATTCGCTCAAGTTCTCTAATCTGAGCGATTTGAATCTGAAACTGTGCCTGATCGAAGTGATTCGCTCGGAGAATCAACCGTCGGTGGGCGTCTTCGGTCTGCGCGTCAATGAGCAGTCGGACCACAAGTTTCAGGCCCGAGAAGAACAAATCGTAATCCTCGGCCCGGAGACGGAAGGCCTCAAGGCCCTTAAATACAAGCTCCACATCGTGCCCCGGGTGCTCCGGGATGTATCGGCCCAGGTGCAGGTCGCCTATGAAGGCGATAGTCAGGCGGGCGCGGGCGATCTCATTCGCGTTACCCTGAAGTTCACCGAGCGTTCCTACATTGAGTGGGTGGTGGACGGTGGCTTTCACAGCGGGCAAATCGCCGCGGGAGAAGAGCGCACCCTGGAAGCCAAGAACAGCCTGCAAATCAAGCTGGGCAACGGCGGCGGCGTGCAGGTCAACTACGGCAATAAGTCCGAGGTCGCGGGCCCGTCCAATCGCATTGTTAAATACGATTATCGTCGCGTGCCGGATCCCTACGACGCCGGTAAGTTCAAGATCCAGGTCGCCAAGGAAGTCGTAAAATAAGGGGCGCGGGATCATGAGTGCCCGCACTTTCTATATTACGACCCTGGGCTGCC
>CAZGYS010000620.1:0-4110 GCA_964530305.1 uncultured Leptospiraceae bacterium | reverse complement strand
AGGAAACTAAATCAAGGGCTCAGTTCTCCCTGGGAACTTCCACCGACTGCAGAATTTCGCCGATGAGAATATCCGCCGTGCGGCCCTCCACCTCGGCTTCCGGCGTCAACAGTACGCGATGACGAAACGCGGGACGGGCCATGCGCTTCACGTCGTCCGGTACCACGAAGTCCCGCCCCTCCATCAGGGCCATGACCCGCGCCGTCTTGAGCAGGGCGATGCCCGCGCGCGGCGAACAACCCAGATAGATATCGCGCTTGGCGCGGGTGGCGCGCACGAGCGAAGTAATATAAGATACAATCGCCTCGGAGACTTTTACTTCCCCGGCCATATCCATGATCTCGAGCACCTTCTTTTCATTCAGGATGGCCTTAACCTTGGCGCCCGACTCCAGGTTTTGCTTATCCGCGTGCAGGCGTAGAATGGATTTCTCCTCGTCCTCATTGGGATAATCGATGAGCAGCTTGAGCAAAAAGCGATCCAGTTGCGCTTCCGGCAGGGCGTAAGTTCCCTCGGACTCCACCGGATTCTCGGTAGCCAGCACGAAGAAGGGCGGCTTGATTACATACAGGCGATTGTCGATGGTCACCTGGGTTTCCTGCATGATTTCCAGGAGCGCGGAGTGGGTTTTCGCCGGCGCGCGATTGATTTCATCCGCCAGCATCAAGTTGGTGAACACCGGTCCGCGAATAAAGACGAACTTCTGTTCCTTCTGATTGAAGATATGGGAACCGGTTACGTCCGACGGCATCAAATCCGGGGTGAACTGAATGCGCGAAAACTTGCAGCCGAGAATTTCCCCCAGGGTTCGCACCAGCATGGTTTTACCAAGGCCCGGTACGCCTTCGATGAGAACATGCCCGCCCGCGAAGAGCGCGGCGAGAGTGCCCTCCACCAGTTCGGTCTGACCGATAAAAAATCGACCGACCTCCGCCTTTACCTGTTCCATGGCTTCCGCGACTTTCGCCAGATTCATACTCATTGTTCTCCAAACTGAATTTTCATTTTAAGGTGCCTTACTTGCGCTTCGCGTCCCAGAGCCGCGCGATGGCCGCCAGAATTCCCTTGTCCGCTTCCGGGTCCTCGTCGTCTCCACGATCCATTTTCCCGTCCGGTACTTCCATGCGCATATATCTCGCGAGCGCCTCGACGGCCGGCCCCGGGTTGCGACTCACCGCCATCTTCTCACCCAGCGCGTGGATGTGCTCGATGTAGGCGCGTTCCCCTACTTCGGGCAACTTGATGGGCGCCTTTTCATGGGGCCAGCGGGCAATCAGAAACAGAATCAATATGCCCAGCACGTGCAACAGGATCACGTTGACGGGAAAGGAATACAGCAGGCGACGAATCAAATCGTCCTGACTACGCGTAACGGCCTCCGCAAGCACCAGCGAATTTTCGACGAAGGCGATTCGCAGCGGGCGATCCGGTCCTCGGTTTTCAATCAAATCCCCCAGGAGCTTCTTCCGGCCGGGCAGTTCTTTGGGACGCATGGACCGCGCGCGATTCGTCGCGTATTTGATCAAGTCCTTCGCCAAACGGCGATACTTCGGTCTTACCAGGGAATGATTCAGGAACGGCTCGGAGTTATAGACGAGCAAGAGAACTCCGTTCTTGAGCTTCATTTCGTAAATGAGAAAATCGCCGTTAACCGTGCTCAAGAGTACGCGCGCGCCCAGATAAGCCCGGGCATAATCCAGTTCCGGGTCCCCGGAAGAGGTCAAGCGCGTGGAACCGCGCACCGGGAAATCCACGACGCCGCCGGGGAACACCTTCTTATCATAATAGAAGCCGCGCGCGTAGATACCCTGTTCGTATTTAATGCGACGTTTCCCGAACAAAATGCGACCGGCGGAAGGGTGCAGCTCGCGCGTTACGGAACGAAGCTCCAGTTGCTTGCGCGCCCAGGCTCGTTCGGGGGAACCCTCGGGCATTTGTCCGGAGACCATGGACCAGAAGTTCACGGACGCATTGGTGTCCCGCGTGAAATACACGACGACCCTTTCGCGCCGCGCCGGGAAAAGATCCTTCCCATCCTTGTCTTTCGCGTCCTTGTCGTCGCTATCTTTATCGCCGCTACCTTTGTCGTCATTGCCCTGGTCGTCGTCCGAATCGCCGTCGCCTGAATCTCCGTCGTCGGTATTTTGCAATTGCTTCAGGGGGTAACCGACGTCCTGAGGCGTGTCCACGTCATCCCCGTGATCCTGTTTGTCCGGGTCGCGGCGGTCGGGTTCCTTACGAGGCTTCGGGGTATCATCGCCTTTCCCGCCGGAATCCTGGGTGCCTTTCTTCTTCTTGAGCTTCACGCCCATGAGCCAGGCTTCGACCCGGCGCAAATCCGACGAACGCGCCCGCTTCTCGAAATGCACAATCAGATCCGATTCCTTGAGAATCTCCCGGGAAAGATAGGCGTGCACACCCACCTTGCGATCCGTACCCTCGAGCATGGCTCGGAACGCGTCGACTCCGTTGATGCTCTTTTGCTTGAGGCGCCCGTAGCTTTCATTCACCAGCGGCGGCTTGCACGCGGCGACAAGTACGAGCAGGGCGCAAAGGGCCGCGGGCACGAAGGGCCGCCGAGCGGCGATTTTCATCTTCACTGCCGTCATGAAACCTGAACCTCCAGGCGTCGCCAGAGGTCGGCGGGATCCTCGTCCGGTACCGCCTGGCGATACACGGCCACCTCGAAGGCCCCGGCGATTTCATGTAAGAGTTGCTTCGCCTCGTCGGAGGCCCCGGAAGCACGCAGCATGCGAACATATTCTCGCGCCGTATTTTGCGGGGCCAGCTCCAGGAATTCCAGCTCCGAATACAGGAGCAAGGCATACAGGAAAACGTATACGGTGGCGCGACGGGCGTCTCCCGCGGCAAGGGCTTCGCGTATGGCGGCGGCCAGGCCGGCCCGGGACAGCTCTTCCTCTTCGACGTCCACCCCGGCGATGATCTTTCCGTGGACGACGCGATTTTCAGTCTGCTTCAAGCGTCCGTTCAGGCGATTGCCGCCCCCGCGCGAATTACGAATCACCAGGTACAGGACGTAAACGGCTCCGGCGATGAGCAATCCGATAAAGACCCAGAAGATAAATCGCAGGAACTGAGCCGAAAGCAGGGGCGGACGGATACTCCAATCACGATTCGAGCGAGGCTTCTCCTCGGACATGGATTTCCGAACTTCCTCGGGAGTATAACGATGATAGTCGTCCCGCTCGGAGTCGTACCATTCGCTGGGCTTCAGGCCGTTGCGCACATCGCCCGGGCGACCCATGAAACCGTCCAGGTCCCGGCCGCCGTGTTCGCCGGCGCCCACGCCGCCCGGCCCGCAACCCACAAGGACGCCGGCCAGAATCAAAAACACGAAGGCCATACCCAGCGCGCTTCTTCGACGAGTTTTCGAGAACCGGTCAGCCATCGGTGTCCCGTACGCCCTTAATTAAGAGTAGCTCCACGTCCCAGCCTTCGGTGTTGGAACGCGTATCCAGATAGAAAATGAATTTCGCCGTGCCGTGAAAAATCGCGTAGATGAAAATCAACAGATGCGCCAGGGGCGAAAACAATGAGAACTCGGTATCCAGCAGCCAGTGGACGTCGGCCAGGCCCATCAGGTCCAGAAAATAGTACGCGCCGTACAGCCCCACTCCCAGGAACACCAGCGCGATGATCACGTCCAGCATGAGAAAGGAAATGGTTCGGTCCGCCAATCCCCGCGAAAGAGCTTCTTCCCTGCGAGTGACCTGCACGCCCCGGAGTTTCTCGAGCAATATGATTTCACCCTGGAAAAAATTACGAATGAGACCGTACCACACGGTAAGCAGGCTCCAGGATAAAACCGTATAGAGGGAAGTGCGCCACAGGGTGGTGCGTCGAAAATAGGCGCCGTAGACGCGCATCGCCTCCGGGAAACGAAACAATTGCCGAAAGCTCGGGTTCTTTTCAAACACCAGGTGTCCGTTGAGCAGGATCAAGGGCGCGTTCAGCAGGGGTTGCTGAAATAGAATCAGCAAGAACAGCAGCAAATGCTCCAGCGACCACCACTTGAGTTCTTCTCCGCCGGCGGCCGCCCGAATCAAATAGATGACCCAGAGATTGAAAGCCGTAAAGAAAAGCGCCGGC
>CAZGYS010000619.1:0-4116 GCA_964530305.1 uncultured Leptospiraceae bacterium | reverse complement strand
TTTCGCGCACCTGGCGATGCACGTCCCGCAGTTGCTTGGAGAATACCCGCAACATCTTCATGATGAGGCGCGTGTTCTTCATGACCAGCGCTTCGAACTCGGGCTGCTTGAAAACGAGAACCGTGGTATTGCCCAGGGCCTGCGCCGTCTCCTCACGGGGATAACCGCCCAGGCTGGATTTGACGCCGAAGAATTCGCCCATTTGAACGTCGGACTTGATCTCCTCGCCCGTATCAAGGGCGGTCTGAGTCATGACCACGCGTCCTTTCTGGAGCACGTAGATTTCCTGACCTCGATCGTTCTCGAAGTAGATGATGGAACCGCCGCTGTAATTTCTTGAGACTGGCATCGGTATAATCAGCGTTTATTCAGCAAGACCCGCGCGCTCTAACGTTATTCTCCTCAGTGCACCGGTAAAAAGTCGAATTCTTTTTCCGTGCCGGAAGCCGCTTTCACGCCATCCAACAGTTTGCGGATTCCCTTGACTATGATCTTCTCCGAGTCTCCGACGCGAATGCGATCAAAAACAACCCCCAGCTCGGTAAACACCGGCTCCAGGGCCGCATCGCCATAAACGGGCATCCCCTCTTTCACGACCAGATAAACCTGAGCCGGATCCGCTTCCAGGAGTGATTGGAAGGGATCATCAGGATACTTGCCCCGCAGGACCAGCAGATCCGCCCAACCTTTCTCGGCGATGACTCCGCGACCGGTCAATCGCAGCGCCCAGGCCGCGTTGGCCGTAACCATCTCAAATAGTTTTTGAGGCGCAAGAGTCTTTTCCCGCTCTTCAAAGAATTTATGCGCGGCGCGCATCTCTTCCATGAGATTTACCGAGCCGGTCATGGCGCTGTCGGTGCCCAGACAGAGATTGATTCCACGCTCGTCGGCCGCGTCCATGGGTCCCGTTTTGTCATAAAGGGCCAGGTTGGCCGTGGGGCACCAGGCAATGGCGGCGCCCGCCGCGGCGATGCGGTCGAGATCGCCTTCGTCCAGGGACAGGCCGTGCACCAGCAGGCTGTGTTTCCCCAGCCCACCTTCTTTTTCGAGATTGCGCAGGGAAGCGCGACTTTCTCGATCGAAGCCTTCGGCGATGTGCGTGATGTAGGGCAGGTCGTTCTGCTCCGCGCG
The DNA here is from genome assembly GCA_964530305.1 of uncultured Leptospiraceae bacterium. Lineage (GTDB taxonomy): Bacteria > Spirochaetota > Leptospiria > Leptospirales > Leptonemataceae > CAZGYS01. Next base: position 2,985 of record CAZGYS010000619.1, on the reverse strand, counting down.
GCGATACTCCTCGGCCGGACCTTCCCCCCACCCCAGGGAGTAGGAACAGATGGAGTGAGAAATGCCGAAGTCCTCCAGCAGATGCACGGGCAGATTCTCGGGCGCGCCCCGGCGAACGAAATGGGGAATGTGATCGGCGACGCTGGTGACGCCGCTGATAAGATTGCGATAAGCCCCGAGCTCATACAATTGCCCGATGTCCAGCAGCATGCGCTCGCGAAACAGAGGTGATGATTTCAGATCATTGTCCCAGGCCAGCCAGTTTTGATAAGGGCGATTGTCCGAGGTAAAGGCATGGTACGTGGCGATGAGCGAGTCGTGGGCATTCACCAGCCCCGGGTAGACCGCCAGGCCGTGCAGGTTCAGATTAAGGAGGCCGTCTTCGTCTTGATCGGCGTCCAACAGTCGCCGAATTCGTCCGTCCGAAATGACGCATCCGCCCGTAGCGCGAACGCCGTCGGGGAGGACCAGATTTCCATTTGTTATCTGCCAATCGCGTGAATTCATTTTATTGATTATTTTATTGTTTAATGACGTCTCTTACGACATCGCGCTGTAAGCCATACCAAGCTATACAATGTATATGCCATATAATGAACGAAACAACCGGCGCGCATCGCACGGCGATCCATCGCGCGGACCCACATGGGTAGCCGTCCAGAAGACTCCTGGTATGTTCAAAGTTCGGAGGCAAAAATACCGGGGCGACATAATCGCCCGCGATTTTTTTACCCTTCCCCCGGGATTTCCTTCATTTTCTCACGGGGCTTCACCCGGCCAAATCGCTCCAGGCAATGAGACATAATCTAGAAGGGGTCCTAAACCAGGCGAATTAAACAAAACCGGTTGACCTGGAACGGGCATCTCGAAAATTTGTCCTCTTACTCGGATAAGAGGCGAGATTGTGGCTAACATAAAAGCATCTAAAAAGGATATCCGTCGTTCCGCAAAACGACGCGTACAGAACTCCCGGCAGCGCGCACGACTGCGTTCTTATGATAAGAAGATCCGCGCGCTCGTAAGTGAAAAGAAATTCGACGAAGCCGCGGAAGCTTTCAAGACCTTCTCTTCTTATCTGGATCGTGCCGGTCGGCGCCACCTGATTCACCCGAGCCAGGCGGATCGTCGCAAGGGACGCATGGCGTCCTTGATCAACAAAGCCAAAGCAGCCTGATGGGTCTGCTTCCCGAGTCTTTATTGATATAGATTTACCGGGCGGTTAGCTCAGCTGGTAGAGCGCCTGCCTTACAAGCAGGATGTCGGCGGTTCGATCCCGTCACCGCCCATATTACTCCCTCCCCTGGTTTCCTATTCATGTTTTGATTCCCGAACCATCCCGGCAGACGTCCGGGGCCGTTCGGCGTCCCGCGAATAACCATGTGGCATCAGACAAGTTTTCGCCTGAAAGCCCGGTCGCGCGGCTTCCATCTGGTAACTTCTGAAATCGAATCCGGTCTCGCGGATCTATCCCGTTTCCAGGTCGGCGTGTGCCATCTCTTCATCCAGCACACATCGGCTTCCCTGACCATTAACGAAAACGCGGACCCCACGGTGCGCGCGGACTTTGAATCGCACTTCAACCAGATGGTCCCGGAGAACGCGCCCTACTACAAGCACACCCTGGAAGGCCCGGACGATATGCCCGCGCATATCAAGGCCGGCCTGCTTGGTTCGGCCTTGACCATACCAATCACCGGCGGACGTTTGAACCTGGGAACCTGGCAGGGAATTTATCTCTGCGAACATCGCGACCGGGGCGGACCGCGAAACATCGTCGCCACGCTCTGGGGCGAATAAGACCGGCCCGGGCAGTTGCCTAAACGCCCGCCCGAACGGAACTGACCGCATGCTGAAAATTCTGAAATTCAACGAACTCACCGACGAAGACAAGAAACGCATCCTGGAGCGAACATCGCCCGAGGAAAAGGCCGACGTCTCTCGCACCGTGAGTGAAATCCTGGACCGCGTGGAAAACGAAGGCGAATCCGCTGTTCTGGACTACACGCGTCGCTTCGACGGCGTCGAGCTGGACGGCCTGCTGGCGGGCCCGGACGAATTTCGCGCGGCCGAGGCCGGTTTGAACGAAGACGAAAAGAAAGCCTTCCAGGCCGCCGCCGCGAATATTCGCGCCTTTCACGAATTGCAAAAGGAATCCCTCCAGGGACGCGAAGCCGTCATCGACGGCGCGAAACTGGGCTATCGCTATTTGCCCATCGAAGGCGCGGGCGTCTATGTTCCCGGCGGCACGGCTCTCTACCCTTCCTCGGTGCTCATGGGCGTCGTCCCCGCGGTCATCGCCGGAATTGAATCGCCCTTATTGATCACGCCGCCCGCAAAGGACGGCAGCGTGCATCCGGCCATTCTCTATTGCGCGAAACTGGCGGGCACCGACCGGGTCCTGAAAGCCGGCGGCGCGCAGGGAATCGCCGCGGCGGCTTTCGGCATCACCGGCATGAAGGCGCGGCTGATCATCGGGCCGGGGAATCGCTTCGTGACCGAAGCCAAGTCCCAGTTGTCGGGACGCGGCGTGATTCGCATGGACATGCCGGCCGGCCCGTCGGAAGTTATTGTTATCGCCGATGATACCGGCCGGGCGGAATTCGTCGCCGCGGACATGCTTTCCCAGGCCGAGCACGGCGCCGACAGTCCGGCCATCCTGTTGACGAATTCGCCCCAACTGGCGGAGGGAACGGCGAAGGCGATTGAACGCGGCATTGAGAATCGCCCCGCGCGAAAGGAAATGAAAAGTCACGCGATTCGCGAACACGGCTACGCGATCGTCTTCGACGATCTGTCCGACGCCTTCACGTTCAGCAACGCCTACGGGCCTGAACACCTTGAAATCTGCACGCGGGATCCGGACGGAGACCTGGACAAAATCACCAGCGCCGGCTCGGTTTTCCTCGGTCACTACGCGCCCGTGGCCCTGGGCGACTACTACAGCGGCACGCACCACGTGCTGCCCACCGGCGGCGCGGCGAATTT
>CAZGYS010000618.1:0-4134 GCA_964530305.1 uncultured Leptospiraceae bacterium | reverse complement strand
AATTCCCTTAACTTTAGTTCGCCGCCGGATGCTTCATCCAGTTCTTGCGCCTTCTCCAGGGCGTCGTCCCGGCCGCCCATCAACCAGAGCTGCAGCATGACGACGACATTCAGGTAGAATAGAAAAGACGTGGAAACCTCTCCGGCCACTTCCACGAATTGATTGAGTCCGTGAAACAGACGCGCCATCTCGGACGCCGCCGCTTCGGGTTCGCCGGCGGCGACGAACTCCAGCAATTCGCGGCTCAAGAAGAACATGACCACGGGTACCACGGCTTCATCACCTTTTTCCGCCGCGGTCATCTGACGCGTGAGCACCCCCACGACCAGGTCTCGTTCGCCCAGTTGCCTGGCCAGCGTCAATAGCTCCCGCTGAACTTTCAATAATTGCTCGGTTTGTCCGGCCAGGGCACAAATTTCCTCGGCGGACTTCAACGCGTCCAACGCGCCCTTGAAATCACTCATGCCGTGCCTCAATTTCCCCATGGTCATGAGCATCATGGCTTCGTCACGGGGATTGCCGGAACGCGTAACCAGATCCAGTCCCGCGCGAAGGTGCTCTTCGCCGCGCTCGAAATCGCCCAGGGAGACGCAGCAATCGGCCAGAATCGAATGAGCGCGAAAGTGTTCGCCTTCGTCCGAAAGGACTTCAAGGGATTTCGCGGCCCATTCCATGGCGGCGCGATAATCCTGCTTCTTCTTGTTGAGCATGGCCAGCAACAGCAAATAACGATGCTGTTCGCGATTCGCGCGCAGCGTTCGCGAAAGTTCATAGGCCCGATCAATGTATTCCAGAGCGCGATCCACGTCTCCCAGACCTCGATGCATGTGCCCCAGTTCGGCGGCCAGGAGCATCTCGCCTTCTCCATCCGCTATTTCACGGTATTTCTCGTTCAGGGCCGCGGCGCATCGCAGGGCGACTTCATACAACCCGTGTCGCTTCAGGCCGCGTAACTTCATAATCTGCCGAGTAACGTTCGTCGTCCCCACCTCGTCCAGCATCGCCTTTTGCAAGGCTTCCAGCTCGGCTCCGTCCAGGGGACGCTCCAGGGCGATTTCCTCTCTTTCATTCGGCACATGGTTCATTGTAGTACTCCCGTAACTACTTGCCAGGTATACTTAATCTTTCACAAACGCAAGAGTTGCTTGGAAAACGGGCCGGGAAAAGAATTAAAATCTTGAATTCCCCTTGCGTCTTTTACACGCGTGCGGGAACGTAGAAACCATGCCCGTCATCAGCGTCATCGTTCCCACCCTTAACGAAGAGCAGGACCTCCCGGTCTTGCTGAAGTCCCTGCAAGCGCAGACCTTCAAGGACTTCGAAGTCATCGTTGCCGACGCAGGCTCGAAAGATCGCACCAAGCAAATCGCCCGGACGCTGGGCGCGAAAGTCGTCAAGGGCGGCATGCCCGGCGTGGGACGCAATCGCGGAGCGGAAAAAGCAAAGGGGGAATTCCTTTTCTTCTTCGACGCCGACGTGGAGCTCCCGCCCAACTTCCTAAAGGACGCCCTGGCCGAGATGGATGAGAAGTTCATCGATCTGGCCACCTGCGAATTCAAACCGAAATCGGACTATCGCCTGGACGAGATGATGTTTCGCTTCTCGAACTTGATTGTAAAGATGAACCAGGACATCAACCCCCGGGCGGCGGGTTTTTGTATTTTCATTACCAGTCGATTGTTTCGCCGCGTGGGCGGCTTCGACGAAAGCCTGAAGCTGGCGGAAGACCACGACCTGGTGCAAAGAGCCGCGAAGTTTCGCCCGCTGAAATTCCTGGAGACGGTGGAGCTCTTCGTGAGCATTCGTCGCCTGGAAAAGGAAGGCCGCTTCGCGCTGGTTCAGAAATACGCCCAGGTGGAAATGCACCTCATGTTCAAGGGCAATGTGCGCGAAGACGTGGTGGAATACGAGTTCGGCAACTTCAACACGGAAAAGGACAGCGGCTTTCTCGACGACATCGAAAAGCGCATCATTCACCTGGAAAAGGTTTATAACGAATTCCAGCGCGGCATCGAGGGCGATTCAAAAAAGAAACCGGCCCTGCTGGATAAATGGAAATCCGGCCTGGACGCGGCGCTCAAGGCCTTCGCGCCCCTGGCGGCCAAAGCGCCGGCCGCCATTGCAAACCAGTCTGCAAGCGTCTCCGGCGTAGCCGCCCAACGCAAAACTACGCCCAAAACCGCGGCCAAAGCCGGAGCAAAAACGAGCAAACCCGCGGCAAAGAAGAAAGCGGTTAAGAAGAAGTAGTAAGTAAGTCGATTCGGTTTGAACCGCGGAGACGCGGAGGGCGCGGAGAATTTTAGAGCACTGACTTCCGGACGCAAGTCCCCCGAGACGGTCCGCGCCAACTCACGCCAGGACTCAAATAACCCCGCCCTCAAACACCTCCGCGCACCCTGCGCCTCCGCGGTGTATAACGGTAGCGGCCTATCGCTTCAAGAACTCCTTATACCACAACCCGCTGTCCTTGATGGTTCGCTTCAGGGTCTTGAAATCCACGTGAATGATGCCGAAGCGCTTGGAGTAACCTTCGCGCCATTCCAGGTTGTCCAGCAGACTCCAGACGAAATAGCCTTTCAGGGGCGCGCCGTCTTGCTTGGCCAGCAATGCCTGGGCCAGATAATTGCGTAGATACCGCTCGCGGGCTTCGTCGTGCACGCGGCCGTCGGGCGTGACCACGTCTCCAGGAAAAGCAGATCCGTTTTCGGTAACATAGAGCGCCGGGATTTCCGGGTATTCGCCGAACTGAGTGAGCACTCTTCGCAGACCGGGAGGATGCACTTCCCAGCCCATGTCCGTACGCTCGGCGCCCCGGGGCGGACGCTTTTGAAGAAAACCCAGCCAGGGTACGAAGCGAGCGCTGTAGGCCACGGCCCGGGAATAATGATTCACGCCCAGAAAATCAAAGGGATACTGAACCAGCTCCATGTCTCCCGGCTGAATGTACTTATCCATCTTGCGCAGGACGGGCAAATCCTCGCGGGGGTAACCGCGACCGAAGACCGGGTCCACGTATAATTTATTAAAGAAGGCGTCCTGACGGCGAAGCGCGGCCAAGTCTTTTTCACGCTGCGATTTCGCCTCACCGGCCAGGGTGGAAACGGTCGTGCCCAGGTGAATGTCCTTACGCTCTTCGCGCATGGCCCGCGCGGCCAGGCCCTGGGCCAGCATGGCGTGGTGGGAAGCACCCATGAATTTACTCAAACCGTATCGCCCGGGCGCGTGAAAGCCGATGCCGTAGCCCAGCAGCGTAAAGACGAAGGGTTCGTTCAGGACAATCCAGTCGTCGACGACGTCGCCCAGTTCCCGCACGCATAGAGCGGCGTAGTCGGCGAAGTGCTTCGTCGTATCCCGCCATAGCCAGCCGCCTTTTTCCTCCAGCGCTTGCGGCAGGTCCCAGTGATACAAGGTGGCCCAGGGGCGAATGCCCGCTTCGCGCAGCTTTTCGGCCAGCCGTTTGTAGAAATCCAGGCCCGCTTGATTTACGCCGCCGGCCAGGGTCCCGTCCGGCAGAATGCGCGGCCAGGAGATGGAAAAGCGATAAGCCTGGAGACCCAGCTCCTTCATGAGTCCGATGTCCTCGTCCACGCGATTGTAATGATCACAGGCGACGTCTCCCGTCTCCTTGCGCTTGATTTTACCGCGCCGGGAGAATTCATCCCAGATGGACGGCCCCTTGCCGTCGGCCTTTGCCGCGCCTTCAATTTGATAGGAAGCCGTGGCGGCCCCCCAGAGAAAATCGCCGAAATCGGAGGCCGAGGGTTGGAGTTTGTCGGAGGAATTGGAAGCCATGGGTAGACAGATTTTTAGGCGCCGCGGCGAGGGCAAGTACTCATCCGTGCTCCGAAAAACTTCTTGATGCGCTTGAACTTCCGGCGAATCCTCGAAGGTAGTTCCATGGAAAAAGCCGCTCCCCTGAACTGTAAGCATGCATACGAAAAGCGCCTGGAAGCCCTGCGCGGCTCCCCCGAGTATGATCGCGTGCGCGAAACCGTCGAGGCGATGGCCGCAAGCGACGATGCCGGCTATATAGAGACCATGAAGCAAGGAATCCGCGCGGCTTTTCGTCTCTGGCAGGAGAGTCTCGCCCGGGGCGATGCGAAGGCGGCCGCGGTGCGCTTCTACTGGGCGGGA
>CAZGYS010000617.1:0-4135 GCA_964530305.1 uncultured Leptospiraceae bacterium | reverse complement strand
CCGAACCACTCAACGTAATGAGCAGTGCAAGCACGGCGATGAATCGAAATCGTCTTTGCATCTGTCCGGATAGGTAGTGAGGTCGGGGATTTGAGACCGGGGCATCAGAAGGTGGCCCGCAGGACGAACTGAAAGCGCCCCCCTTCGGAGGTTCCCTCCACGCCGGCGGGGGAAAAATCGCCCGGGCACCATGTCAGGCGGAAGTCCAGTTTACGCGGCCCTTCAGCGGAAAAGTACTCATAGTCGTTTTCCGCGTCCAGAAAATTCCAGACCAGCAAGCCTCCCAGCAACAGGAAGGCAATATTACCGGAGCGAGCCCGGGCATCCAGGTTGTCGCGCGCCTCGGCGCCGTAGAGCGTGTTGATGGTCAGCGAGAGCTGGGGCTCGTTGCGCAGCCCCAGGGCGATGGCGGCGGGCACGTTCAAGTCCTGGAATTGCTCCCGCGCTCGACGGTGTTCGTGGCGGGCGTTCAGGTAATTTTGAAGTGTCAGAAATCCGGCAGTTATAAAAAAGCCGCTGCGCCTGTAATTTCCCGTCAAATACTGGCCCGCCCCGGGTAAGAGCGTCAACCAGCGTTCCGTGGTGGTCAGCCGCCGTCGGGGACGATAGCCTCGGCGGCGCATCTCCGCTTCCATGGCGCGGGCCATGCGTTCGGAACCGCGCTCCCGGTCTTCCGGCTCCAGGCTGGGTAGTCGGTCGACGACGCGAATCTCCACCTTGCCACCGGCCGCGGTGACGACCACGATTTCAGCGACATAATCTCGACCGGGCTTGCGGATCCAGGCCAGAAGGACTCGGCCTACCTTTAGTTCGCGCGCGATGGCGGCGGCGCAGGCGATTTTCCCGCAGGAGGCGGCGCGGTCGGCCAGGGGGCCGGTTCGCAGCGTGGTGATGTCCACCAGGCCGGTGGAGCGTAATTTGGCGCCGAAGCGCCTGAAAAACGCCCGCGCGGCCACCGGCTCCACGTTTTCTCCCGCTCCCGCGTTGAGCACCAGCAATCTGGCCACGGCCGCGTCCAGGGGCCCCCCGCACAGGAATGCTGAAAAAAGCAGCAGCCCCGCTCTCGGGCTCCACGCGAAGCCGGGCCCGATCTTCAGTATTTTCAATAGGACTTGCATATACTTCAGGTCTAATCCGCGGACCGGAGCAATGTACAAATCGGCCGCTTAGCGGCGACCAAAAAGCCGGAGTCTGATTTTTTGATTGATCGGGCTTCTATTGCGATTTATTTTCAAGTTCGCCCAGGTTTCATGAATGTCGGCACCCGAGCCTTCAAAGGGCGCCGACTCCGGACCGATAATAAGCAGGAGTATACCCGGGCCCCAGCCATGTCCGCTTCCGGCACCGGGAATCGTCATCATGAATACCTATCGCATTCGATTCAGCGACCAGGCAATCCTGTATTTTCGGGCCCGCCTGGACGAAGTGCGCCGTCGCGGCGCGGATGATGCGTTCATGGACAAGGCCGTCGACGCCTGGCGTGAAAGGAAAATTCACACCATCGTCGTTTTCTCCGAGGATCACGCGCCCATTCTTCGCGACCAGGATCGCCGCGAATTCGAATTCATTTTTATTTCCCCCACTGCCTCCGCCTCCGGCGATTACGAGGCCCTGCATCGCTTGAACGGGGAAATCAGCGTTCACCTGAATCGCCATTCGGTGCTCTTCCTGTACGACTCCGCGAACTCGCCCGCGGTCATGAACTACGCGGCCATGTTCTATTTGCAGATAAAAAAGGACGCGGACATTAAACCGGAGTGGACGGTGAATCGCCTCGCCGGCCGCGATGGGTATGAGCCCTCCGACCGGGCCATCCACGAGTTCAAGAAATTCCTGAACCCGAGCTATCAACTACCGGACTTCTTTAATAATGGTTCGCCCGCGCCGGAAGACGAGCCCGCGCCGCCGGAACCGTCGGTCTCCGACGCGAAGCAAGTAGACGCACAAGAAAATCCAATGGACGCGGAATCAGATTCAGTGCCGGAAACCGTCGCGACCGATAGTCCCAATCAGGACCCGGCGTCGACGCCGCCTCAAGAAGTAGAACCCCCGGCCGCGGCGACGCCTGAACTTGCCGTCGCGCCGGCACCCGCACCCGCACCCGAGCTAACGGTAGCACCGGTCGTTCCCGCGACGGCCGCCGCCACCGCGCCCGCGTCCATTGCGCCCCGGGCACCAGTTCCCGCGATCACGCCGGAGCCGACACCCCCGAGTACGAGTTCAAACGACGACGACGATGGCGGCGTGAAACCCGAAAAGAAATTCAAGCTTTCCAAGTTTACGATTCGCGTCAAGCTGCTGGGCATCATCTCGGCCATTCTCGTGGGCTCCATGTCCCTGATGATTTTGATCGCCACGATCAACTTCAGTAACAGCATCCAGGACCGGGTCGAGTCGGACAATGTTAAGCTCATCAGCGTCATCGGCGACAAAACGACGTCCGAATTCAACAACGTGCTCCAAAACGCGGGCGAGCTGGCTTCCGCGAAATCCGGGGAACGCTTCTTTCGCAACAATGCCCAGGTCATTTTCGGCGGACTGGCCGTGCGCGAAGGCGACGGCTTGCGCTTCACCCGCAAATTCTATAATCCCGAGTTTCTTAAAAACGGGGAACTGACACGGGAAAAAATCGACGGTCTTCACGACCTCAACGGCCCCTCGTTTACGAAGAGTTTCGCCGGCGCCATCGTCGTGCGCAATATTTCGCCGGGCTTTGCCCTGCCGGTACTGGGGCTCAGCCGCGAATCGCCCTTTCGTAACGGCATCATCGTCTTATATCTGGACGCGAACACGTTTTTGAGCAGTTTCGCCAAGAGCGGCAAGGACGACGACATTCAGTTGTTCATGGTGGACGCCGCGGGAGACGTCGTGGCCCACCCCGACGAAGCCAAGGTTCGCTCCCGCTCCAACCTCTCGGATCTGGGCATCGTCGCGGCCATGCTCAAAAGCCAGGTGAAAACCGGCCGCAAGGACTACGAGGACGAAACCGGCGTGTCCTGGCTGGGCAATTACAAGAAACTGGACTTCGCCGACGTGGGCATCATCGCCACGGCCAAGGAAGAAGACGTATTCAAGGCCGTGCGCCACGTGCAGCAGATCAACATTTTGATTCTGATCATCGTGGTGAACGTGGCGTTGATCGTTATCTATTTCTTCGCGCGTACGATTGTGCGCCCCATCAAGCGTCTGGTGGACGCCACCGAGCAGGTAGACAATAAGAATTTCAGCGTACGCATGGACCCCGACCGAAATGACGAGCTGGGGCAGTTGACGCAAAGCTTCTCGGACATGACGGCCGGCCTGGAAGAAGGCGAAAAGGTCAAGGACGTTATGGCGCGCATGTCGAACAAGGTCATCGTCGAGCTGGCCGCCGCGGGCAAGCTGGCCCTGGGCGGACAGTACAAGCACGCCGCCGTTTTCTTCTCCGACCTTCGAGGCTTTACGGCCATGTCCGAAACCATGACTCCGGATGAGGTCGTTAGCTTCCTGAATGATTATTTTACGGACATGGTGCGATGCGTCGTTGATACAAACGGCGTCGTGGATAAATTCATCGGCGACGCCATCATGGCCCACTGGGGCGCCATTCCTTCTCCCGGTAACGTCACCGAGAACGCCGTGAACGCGGCCCTGTTGATGCGGGGCGCGCTGGTACGATTCAACGCCCTCAACGCGCTGGATCGTCCCGTGGCGAAAATGGGCTGCGGCATCAACACGGGCGACGTGATTTCAGGTCAGATCGGTTCCAGCGAACGCTACGAATATACCGTGATTGGAGACGCCGTGAACCTGGCTTCGCGCATCGAAGCCTTGAACAAACCCTTCGGCACCGACATCTTGATTTCGCAGGATTCATACGATCTGGTGAAGGACATCTACGTCGTGGAGAAGATGCCGGCCATCAAGGTCAAGGGCAAGTCCGAACCCCAGACCATCTACGCCGTCGTGCGACGACAGGACGATCCTTCGGGCCCCCAGAACATGACCGAGGTTCGCCAGCTGGTCGGCATCGATTGGGATACCGGCAAACAACTGGGCGACGTGCTCGAAGAGGACAAGGAAGAGAAGTTCGAGGTTCTGGAGTAGCAGGCGCATTGACTCATGAGTCTCCTCAAACCGAGCGAATGGAACCTGG
>CAZGYS010000616.1:0-4136 GCA_964530305.1 uncultured Leptospiraceae bacterium | reverse complement strand
AGCATCTTAAGCAACAGGGGTTGATTCTCGCCACGCGCAATGCCGGGAAGCTGGCGGAGTTTCGTCGCGTACTGGAACCGTTGGGCGTCATTGTGCGTTTCGCCGTCGACGCCGGCGCAAGCGAAGAACCCGAGGAAACGGCCGACACCTTCGAGGGCAACGCGGCCATCAAGGCCCTGGATATTTATCGCCAGGTGCGCCTTCCCGTTCTGGCGGACGACTCGGGATTGGAAGTGGATGCCCTGGACGGGCGCCCGGGCGTATATAGCGCTCGCTACGGCGGCCCGGGCCTGGACGACGCGGGGCGGCGTGAGCTGCTCTTGAAGGAAATGCGGGATGTGCCCGCTGAACGACGGGGCGGCCGCTTCGTATGCGTACTGGCCCTGACATTGGACGGTAAAAATACCCATTATTTTCGCGGCACGTGCGAAGGCCGTATCCTGACCGAGGCACGCGGCGAAGGCGGTTTTGGTTATGACCCGGTCTTCGGAGATCCCGAAACCGGTGCTTCTTTCGCGGAGCTGACTCCGGAACAAAAAGACGCCCGCAGCCATCGCGGCCATGCGATTCGAGAGCTAATGCAAGCCCTCAAGGTATAGGCCGCGTAATATTCGGCGGCTCCACGTCTCTTAATTTACGCGTCTCTTTAATTGAACCGTGAACATCAATCCGTGATCATCTTGCTTTGCACGCGCGCGTCCGCGAACATATTCAGCTCGGGCGCTAGAATGCGAATGTAGCGATCAAAATAGAGGAACTGTTTCATGAGCAGGGCGAATTCCCGGGGGAAGCGAATGCCCGCCTTTTCGCCCACCTGCACGATGCCCATCATGAGGTTATTGATTTCCTGCTCATTGATATCGCCGCGCATGATTTTCTCGGGGTCCAGGCGATTCATCTTCTTATAGAGCGCTTCCAGATCAACGGCCAGGTTCTTCGTATCCACCTTCTTACTGGTCATGCCGACCTTGACCATGGAGTCCGCCATCAGTTGGAAGTCCATGGAGTTCATGCTTTCCATCAGACCGGTCATGGCCTGCCAGGTGTCGGGCTTAATGCGGCCCACGATACCGAAGTCGATGAAGCCGATGCGACCGTCGGTGAGTACCAGCAGGTTGCCGGCGTGGACGTCGGCGTGAAAGAACTCGTTGAGCATCAAGGACGCCATCCAGGTATTCAGGGCCGTGATCAAGGTCATCTCGGGATCCTTTGAATACTTGCGAATGCTTTCCAGGTCGGTCAGGGGTACGCCGTGAAAGCGTTCCATGGTGAGCACGCGCAAGGTGGAAGCCTGGGAATAGACGCGTGGTACCACGGCCTGATCATTGTCGGTCTTGCGCAGGAACTCGTCGAAGGTCTTGATGTTGTTGGCCTCGTTTATGAAATCGCACTCTTCCATCATGGTTTTCTGAATTTCCTCGACGATGGCGGAGAGGGAAGCACGGGACATATCCGGCGCCAGGAATTCCAGCACCTTCGCGGCTACGAACAGGAAGTTCAGGTCCGTCAGCAACACGTCCTGCACGCCCGGCTTTTGAACCTTGATGACCACTTCTTCGCCGGTTTTGAGCCGGGCGGCGTGCACCTGCGCGATGGAGGCGGAAGCCAGCGGCGTCTCGTCGATCTCGGCGAACACTTCGTCGGGATTTTTTCCCAGTTCGCTTTTCAAGACCTTCTCTATTACGGAATAGGGCAGGGGCTCGGTCTTATCCAGGCAGCCCTGGAACTCCTCCACGTATTCGGGCGGAAAAAAGGAAGGCGCGCTGGCGATGAACTGCCCCAGCTTGATGTAGGTGGCGCCCAGGCGTTCGAAAGTACGGCGCATGAGAGCGGGCGTAGGCGGGCGATCGCCCAGAATCCAGCCCAGACCGGCCTCCGTAAGCACGACGGCCGTCTGTCCTATGCGAAAAGCGCTTTTAACGCCGGTCTCAATGTGTCCCAGTATTCCCTGCATTTTTACCAGATTTTTTCAGGGCTCTGTGGTGTCTCTTTAAATAATCGCCTCAAAAATCGTTTTGAGAGCGCCTCTTCAGGCGTCCTCAGGCGATTACAGTGAGACGACTCGCGGTCGTTCGGGCATGCCCGGCACGGCCGGACCCGCGGATCGGAACTGAGTGCGATGCAGCGGGATGATCTCGCGCGAGCTTTCGCTGATCATGCTGGTGAGAAACCAGCCATGGTCGGTTTCCCGGACCTCGACGCCCAGGCGACGCGAAAACCAGGCGGCGGCGGTTCGGGCCGAACGCGGCCCCGCCGACCCGGAAGTGAGGGGCGGCGTGCGTCTCAAAAAATAGACCCGGTTCACGGCGAAGTCCGCTTGCTCCCGGACGCATTCTATATTCAAGCCCGTCGTTTCGCGGCGAAAAATATTTCTTTCATACGAGATGAGTCCCGGCAGCGTATCGCGCGCTTGCACCACGCGGGTGGGCGTGTAGGAGTTCATCCAGTGGGCGCGGCGATCGGCGTCTCCCAGACCCAGGCGAAGACCGCCGGCCTGGAAGGGATAACCGATGGTGTAGGGATCGCCGGGAATGGTCGGACGCAGACACGGAGTCCAGGTCGAAAATAAAGGCAGCCAGCCCTGAAGATAATCGCCGGCGTGCATCAGGCCCGCGGGGCAATAGAGGGTCATGATGATGCGTTCTTCGCGCCCGGAGGGCAACTCGCTTCCCCGGCCCGCGTCCAGGGCGGTGCTCAAGTAGAGCATGGGTTCCGCCTTGACCGGATAGATGAAGGTGGGCGGTAGGAGTTCGCGCAGGGATTCCTCGCTTACGGCCATGGGAATCACCGTCATGCGTCGGTAGTAGTTCCTACTCGGCTTTTTTTCAATCGCTGAATCGCCTCGAAGGCCATCCGTCCAACGCCGCAACAAACCGCGACCCGAAAACGGAACGCGAAAGTTCTCGGGATTCTCCGACGGGAAGCGCTCGGCCCAGGCCTCCGGTCGATATTCGGGCGCGTCGAATTCATCCAGTGGAATTCCTACGTCTTCTTCTCCTGGTCGGCGGGCCAGCGCTTCCAGGTAGAGTTCATTGGCCTTTCTATCCAGCGCGGTCAGGAGATTTTTCTCATGGCGTCGATAGAGGAACTCCAGCAGAAAATTAAGCACCGGCGCCCCGAGTACACGAGCTTCCGCCCGGAATTCCAGGGCCGTCTCCGCGGGCAGGCGGGCGTCCACGAACAGCCGTGTGGAAAATCGCAATAATCCGAACTTCAACTGAAAGTAGCTCGGGTAGTGTTCGCCCAGGCGATTGCGCTCCACGGGCAAGGTAAGCTCCCGTTCCAGAACAATGGAGCGCCCGGACCCGCCTCCGGCGACCGGCGTGGAGCTCCTACGGAATCGCCATTGCAGGAAGCGGGCTGCTCGGACGGGCACTTCTCGGCGCAGAAATAGCCCGATTTGCTTCAAAAAATCGATGGATTTTTTGAGAGAGAGAACGAATACTTCCAGGGCGGAACCGGCGGTTTGATTACCAGGAGCGGAATTCACTGGTGATATTATCGACTAATAGTGGGGTCGATATTCACATCGGTCGATAAGGAATATGTATGGGTGATGGAAGTCTTTCACAGGACGAAATAGATGCCTTATTGAACATGGGCGACGATGCTGATGCCGGGGGTGCGCCCGCGGGCGGAGATCTGGGCATGGATTTCGGCGGCGGTGACGGCGGCGGCGGAGATTTGAACCTGGATTCCCTGATCGGCGGTGGTGGGGGCGATGATGCGCCCGCCATGGGCGGTGGGGGAGCGCTGGATCAGGCGGCTCTGGACGCGCTTTCCGGCCTGGCCGGACCGGCTCCGGCGGCCCCGGCTCCCGC
This sequence comes from uncultured Leptospiraceae bacterium, assembly GCA_964530305.1. GTDB lineage: Bacteria > Spirochaetota > Leptospiria > Leptospirales > Leptonemataceae > CAZGYS01. The sequence continues at coordinate 315 of CAZGYS010000616.1, read as the reverse complement.
CAGCCCCGGCGGAGGAGTCACGGCGGCCCCTTCCGGCGGAGACGGCCAGGACAACGCCGATTTGCTCATGGACGTCACGCTCCGCTTCAGCGTGGAGCTGGGGCGCACGCACATGTATATTAAGGACGTGCTCCAGCTCACGGAAGGCTCCGTGGTGGAACTGGACAAGGTCGTAGGCGATGAAGTGGACATTCTCGTAAACGACCGTCTTTTCGGCCGCGGCAAGCTGGTGGTCATGGACGAGTTCTTCGGCATTCAAATTACGCATATCCTGGATCCCCTCGAACGGTACCGAGTACTGTAGTACGGTACAAC
>CAZGYS010000615.1:0-4185 GCA_964530305.1 uncultured Leptospiraceae bacterium | reverse complement strand
ATGTCACACCCGAGCAAGGCACCCACGCTTGCACACCTGTTTAAATCCGCGGCGGAAACCTATCATAAGCGCGTCGCTTTTGCCACGCGCCAGAAGTCGAAGATCTGGAAGCCGACTTCCTTTGAAGAGATATACGAGGCGGGCCATAATTTATCCACGGCCCTGATCGATCTCGGCGTTGAAGCCCGGGAGCATGTGGGCATTCTGGCGGACAACCGCCTGGAGTGGATCATCGCCGATTGCGCCGTGCAGCTTTCCGGCGCCGCCGACGTCCCCCGGGGCATCGACGTTACCGATTCGGACATCCAGTACATCCTGCCCCACGCCGACGTGAAGGTTTGCTTCATCGAGAACCTGGGCGTATGGAAGAAGATAGAAAAGAACAAATCGCACCTGGATAAAGTCAAGACCTGGATTCTCATGGATCCGAATCAAGCTGCTCCCGACGGCGTTCTGCACATGAACGACCTCATCAAGAAGGGCGCGGAGCTCAAGGCCGGCGGCAATAAGGAAGTCGAGAGTCGCATGCAAGGCATCAAGCCCGACGACCTGTGTACCGTCATCTATACGTCCGGCACCACCGGCGCCCCCAAGGGTGTGATGCTCCAGCACTCCAATATCCTGTGCATGATGGATCGCATTCCCATGGACCTGGGCGTGAACGACCGGGTGTTGTCCCTGTTGCCTATCTGGCACATCTTCGAGCGCGCCTTCGAGATGTTCACCATCTATCGCGGCGCCGCCACGTATTATACGAACGTGCGCAACCTGGGAGACGACCTCAAGAACGTTCAGCCGACCTACATGGGTTCGGCTCCCCGTCTCTGGGAAAGTCTGTATATTCGGATTCTGGACGGCGTTCAGAAGGCCCACCCGGTCCGACGTTTTCTTTTTCATACGGCCTACGGCCTGGCTCAGCTCTACAAGGGCTCGCTCTTCTATCTGAAGAATCGCACCCTGAACCTGACGAAGCCCAATCCGGTGCTTTTCGGCCTGGGTTGGATTTATCATGCCGTGCGCTGGCTGCTCGTTACTCCGCTATACGGTTTCTTTAACGTATCCGTGCTGGAGCGAATTCGCCAGGGCGCCGGCGCCAGCCTCAAGGCAACCGTTTCCGGTGGTGGAGCCCTGCCGCTGCACGTGGACCGCTTCTTTAACATGGTGGGCATCTCGGTTCTGGAAGGTTACGGCATGACCGAAACCTCGCCGCTGATTTCCGCTCGTTCCGCCGACAACCTGGTAATCGGAACGGTGGGACCTCCGGCGCCGGGTACGGACCTGCGCGTCGTGGACCTGAATTCAGGCAATGTCCTGTATCCGGATCCCAGGCATCCCGACGGGGGACGCGGCCTCAAGGGCGAAATTCATGTGCGCGGTGACCAGGTCATGCGCGGTTATTATAAGAATCAGGAAGCAACCGACAAGGTGCTGGATAAAGAAGGCTGGATGAACACCGGCGATATCGGCATGATGACCTTCAACAATTGCCTGAAGATCATGGGCCGCTCCAAGGACACCATCGTTTTGGCCAGCGGGGAAAACGTGGAACCGGTACCAATCGAGAACAAACTGGTTCAGTCCAGCTTTGTAGATCAGGTGATTATCGTGGGTCAGGATGAGAAGTTCATGACGGCCCTGGTTGTTCCTTCCGTCGACGGTTTCAAGGACGCCGGCATCGAAGCCGCCGACTTGAAAGCATTGAGTGAAATGCAGGAAGCGAAAGATCGCATCGGCAAGGAAATCAAATCGGAGATTTCCGCGGACAACGGCTTCAAGTCCTTCGAACGCGTGCCTGATTTTCGTCTGCTGCCCGCCGCATTTGAAGTGGGCGAGGAACTGACGAACCTGCACAAACTCAAGCGTCACATCATCACCGAGAAGTATAAAGACTTAATCGCGGAAATGTATAGCGGGACTAAATAGTAACCGGGAAAGCAAGACCACTAAAGACCAGAGATATAAACTATGAACGCATGTATTCCAGCGGGTTACGCACTCATCAATCCCATTGAGCAGGCATTGCTTGGCCTCATGATTCTCGTGATCATGTTCGGCATGGGCGCGGGCCTCACTCTAAAGAACTTCACCTATATATTGAAGGCTCCGAAAGGGGTTCTGGTCGGGTTCATGTCGCAGTTCGGTTGGATGCCGGCCATCGCCTTTCTGCTGGCTACGTACCTCAAACTGGATCCGCTCTTCGCCATCGCCTTGATTCTGGTGGGAGCCATCCCGGCGGGAACGACCTCGAACATGTTCGCCTACTTTTCGCGGGGGGATGTGGCCTTATCGATTACAATGACGGTCTGCTCGACAATAGGGGCGGTCGTGCTGACGCCGTTCGCCATGTACCTCTACGCGGACGGTTTCGCGGCGCAAGTAGCCAGCCAGCTGGGTCAGGCCGAGTTCGTAATTCCTTATAAGAGCATCATTCAGTCCCTGATTCTGGTCATCGTTCCCGTGGCGGGCGGTATGGTTCTGCGCCGCTTTTCACCGGGCTGGGCCAAGGCCGCCGAGGATACGGCCGGCTTCATGGGTATCATCGTAATTCTGTTCCTGACCGGTATGTTCCTGGCGGATCCGGTAAAGCGCTGCCTGATGGTTAACACTCCGGGCAACGTCTACATTGCTTCCATCGGCATCGGCATCGCCGGTTTCGCGCTGGGCTATATCGTTTCACGGGGCGTCTTCCGCATGCCGCCCCGTGAGGCGCGCACGGTTTCACTGGAGACGGGTATTCAGAATGGTCCGCTGGCCTTCGCCATCGTTCTGTTGAGCTTCGCCAAGAGCCCGGCCATCGAAGCCAGCATGCTCTGGCTGCCCATCCTGTATTCTTTCTTCATCGTAGTTACCTCGTCTTTCGCCACGATGTTCTATCGTAAGATCGGCAAAGAGGATTTCGAAATCTACGAGAACGAGGAAGTGCAGAAGCGCCTGTTCGGCGAGACCTACAAGCCGATTAAGGATTGATTAAAGGTCGAAGGGTCTAAAGGCGGGAGGGTCCAATGGGGCCATCCGCCCGTTTGACCCTTGCACCTTTAGACCGTCCTACGTTCATCCATGATAAAGATCAACCGCTCAAGCTGATCGAATTCCTTCCTCCCGATTCACGCGGATTGTATCCTTCTCCATTTTGAGGAGTATGCATGCGAATCGCGTTTTTCAGCGTCCACAAATACGATCGGGCCGGCTTCGACCGCGCCAACGAAAAGTTCGGTCATGAGCCCCATTACTTTGAAGCTCCCCTGCACGCCGCGACGGCGCCCCTGGCCGCGGGTTTTGAGGCGATTTGCGCTTTCGTGAACGATAAGCTGGATCGAGAAACCCTGGCAATCCTGGCCGCGGGAGGCACCAGGCTGATTACCCTGCGATGCGCGGGTTTCAATAACGTGGACCTCAAGGCCGCCGCCCAGAACGGTCTGCGTGTCGCGCGCGTTCCCACGTATTCACCCTATGCGGTGGCGGAGCACGCCCTGGCCTTGATTCTGGCGCTCAATAGAAAGATCCACAAGGCATACAATCGCGTACGCGAGGGGAACTTCGCCCTGGACGGACTTACCGGTTTCGATCTACACGGCAAGGCGATTGGCGTCATCGGGGCGGGAACCACCGGCGCGGTTTTCGCGCGCATGATGCTGGGCCTCGGTTGTTCCGTTTACGCGTTCGACCCGGAGCCCAATCCGGAACTGGAAGCGGCCGGCGTGCGCTACTCGCCTCTCGAGCAAATTTACGCCCAATGCGATGTGATCTCCATTCACTGCCCGTTGACGGAACGCACCCGGCATTTGATCAATGCCGCGGCTCTGGAAAGCATGCGCCCGGGCGTGATGTTGATCAATACTTCGAGGGGGGCCATCATCGACACGCGCGCCGCAATCTCCGCGCTCAAACAAGGTCGCCTGGGCGCGCTGGGCATCGATGTCTACGAACAGGAGGAAAAACTCTTCTTCGACGATCACAGCGATGACATTTTGCAGGATGATATCATCGCCCGCCTGATGACCTTTCCCAACGTGCTCATCACCGGCCACCAGGCGTTCTTTACGCGCGAGGCCCTGGAGCAAATCGCCGAAGTTACGTTGAGCAATGTGAGTGCTTTCGAAGCCGGGCGGAAGCTGGAGAATGAAGTTAGCGTGAACGGGTGAACGGGTGAACGGGTGAACGGGTGAACGGGTGAACGGGTGAACG
>CAZGYS010000614.1:0-4191 GCA_964530305.1 uncultured Leptospiraceae bacterium | reverse complement strand
CATGAATGTCAATACAGTAATTTACAACCTTTTACAGGAAAAACCCAGGAAGATTACGGACCGGCTCGCCCTTTATCATTCTTCATCCAGAAGGGCTCGAGCCGCCGTCCGGAGGTCCGAGGCGGATTCGCCCCCTGAAACGCCCCTGGTTTCCGCGCCTTCGCCCAGCGCTTGTTCCAATCGACCGCGCAGAGCCTCCGCGGCCGTCCGGGTATCACCCCCGAGATTTTCATGAGCGAGAACGGGGGCTAGCAATTGCAGTCCTCGGGCCGGGTCGATGCGCAGTAACTCCAGCTCGATGATGCGCACCATTCCCGAAAGTATCTCCGCCGGGATGCCCGCCTCCAGGGCGATTTCCAATGCACGGCGAAACGACTTCAAGGCGCCTGACTGTTCTTGTCGAGCCAGCGCGGTCTCGCCGAGTTTTCGATGACCCCGAGCAATGCGATACGAATCGCCCAGGCGCTCGAAATACACGAGGCTTTCCTGAAAGCGCCGGTCGGCTTCGTCGTAATCCTCCAGGGCAAGAGCCAGAACTCCGAGACCCTGCAGCGCCGTGCCCATGCCCCAATCGAAGCCCAGATCCTGGGCCATTTCCAGCGCGCGCTCATACCGTTCCCAGGCCAGCGTCTGTCGCCCGAGCTGAATATCCAGCTCGGCCAGATTATTTAGAACGAAACCGACCCCGCTCTTGAGACCGGCTTCCTCGAACTTGAGCAGGGCCTCCTCCAGATAGGTTTCGGCGCGTTCAAGATTGCCCTCGGCCTTTTCCATCTCGGCGAGATTGTTGAGATTATAGGCCGAGCCCACGGCCAGGTTCAATCTACGAGTCAGGGCCAGCGCGTTCAAGGCGGAGGTCTTCGCCTTTTCGGTCTCGCCGCGAATAAAATACACGTAGGCCAGATGAGCTTGCGTAAAGGATTGGGACCAGGGAAGTTCCAGCTTGAACGCCAGGTCTCGCGCGTTTTCGCCCCACCGCGCGGCGGCTTCGTAGTTGCCGGTGATGTATTCGATAAAGGAACGTATGCCGTCTAGAAGTACGCGTTCCTCCACCTCGGCTTCGCCCAGCATTTCATCGGCTTGTTCGAGAACACGGCGTTTTTCATCAAGGCCGCCGAAGCGCAGCCCCAGCCAGGCGCGCATGCACCGCAGGAAGATCAGGGTAAGCTTGCGCGATTCGCCGTCGGACGGATGTTTTTCCAATTCCTCCAGAACTCGCCCGATGACGCGTTCGCCTTCCCGCTGGCGATCGCCGCCTTCAAAGGCTCCGTTCATGGTTCGCATATAGGCGCCCACTTCCTCCCAGCGCCCTCCCCGGGCCGCTTCCAGAAAACCCGCGCGTAGATTCTCCAGGTCGGCCATGACTTCGCGCTGCACCTCGAGGTCACTGGGCAGACGCCACATGGCCGCTCGGCGTTCCCGCGCGAACTCCCCGAACCATGCCGAGTGCCTGGCGAGCCCTTCGCGCCGTTCGTCGGCCGTCAGCATTTCATCGGCATAGCGCGCCAGCATGTTGTGAACGGCGAATCGCCCCCGCTCCGTCTTGTGCACCAGCGATTTATTCAGAAGCCCGGTCAGGACGGACAGGGAAACATCCAGGGCTCCCGCCGCCGCTTCGCGCGTGAAATCGCCTCGAAAAACGGTCAGCCGCGCCAGCGCGCCCCGCTCCTTTTCGTTGAGCAGATTCCAGGAGTAATCAAAGACGGCGCGCAGGCTTCGGTGTCGTTCGGGTACGTCGCGCAGATCGGTTTCCAGAAAATCGCCGTCGCGCTCCAGTTCCTTGACGATGTCCGCGCATTCCAGGCTTTCGCACCAGGCGCCCGCCAGTTCGATGGCCAGCGGCATGCCGCCCACCAGTTCACAAATGCGATGTACGTGTTCGCGCTCGCCTTGAACGTCGAAGTCCGGACGCACTCGCAGAGCCGCTTGCGCGAACAAACTCACCGCGCTGTAACCGTCCTCTTCCAGATCGGGGGCGTTACTGGGAAAACGCATGCCCCCCACGGCGAAGACCCGTTCATGACGCAGGCGCAGCTTCTCCCGGGACGTGGCCACGATGCGCACGCTCGGCGCCGCGTCCAGAAGCGCCCCGGCCAGTTCCGCGCCCTCAATAATGTGTTCGAAATTATCCAGGACGATGAGCATCTCTTTTTCGCGCAGGTAATTCTCCAACTGCAGGCGCGGGTCGTCGTTGTTGTAGAAAGTAAAACGCAAGGCGTCCGCCAGGGCGTAGACCAGGCGATCCGCGTTTTCCAGGGGCGCCATGGAAACGAAATAGACGCCGTGATAATATTTCTCAATGCTTTCGCGCCCCACCTGCAATGCCAGGCGCGTCTTGCCCATACCCCCGGGCCCCAGCAACGTCAACAGGCGATTTTCGCCTTCCAGAAGTTCGTGAATTTCGCGCAGTTCCTCTACCCGTCCCACGAAGGGCGTGCTTTCCGGCGGCAGGTTATTGGGACGCGCTGAAAGAGTACGCGGTTCGGGAAAACTTCGCCGGGGCAGATCGGGATGGTCCAGTTGATGAATTTGAATCGGCTCGCGCAGATCCTTCAAAAGATGCATGCCCAGGTCCCGGGCCTCGGCTCCGGCCGGAACTTCGGAATGCTCCAGGGCTTCGCGGCTCAATAGAATCTGACCGCCCCACCCCGCGGACATGAGTCGCGCCGCGCGATTCACGGCCGGTCCGAAGTAGTCGTCGCCGCGCAGAACGGCATCGCCGTAATGCAACGCCATGCGAATGCGCACCTCACCCACTTCGCCCCAATCGCACGCGGCCATGTCCTTTTGCACGGCCAGCGCGCAGGCTTGCCCCTCGCTCGGTTCCTCAAAAACGGCGAAGACGCCGTCGCCCGTATGCTTGATGATGCGCCCCCCGCTTACGCTCAGACGCTTTTCCAGAATGCCGTCATGCAACTTGAGGGCGATTTTCATGCCCTCGGGATACTTTTCCCACAAACGCGTGGAGTTTTCGATGTCGGAAAAAAGAAAGAGCGGCATCGAATGGGCTCACTGCACTTTTCGGATTTTATTATTCGATCCGTCGGCAATAAAAAGATGCGTACCGTCCGTCGTAACGCCGGTCGGAGCAAAGAAGCGTGCGGCGTTACCAGCGGCATCGGTATCGCCCGAGCTGGTACTACCCGCGGCAGGGCCGACGAATGTGGTAACGTCCCCCGTCGCGATGACAATCTTGCGTAGCTTATTATTTTGCAAATCGGTCACATACAGATTTGTCCCGTCCGTGTTTACCAATACCGGCTTGGAAAAGCGCGCGGAGTTACCCGCGGCGTCGGTATCGCCCGAAGCGGTGCTGCCCGGAAGCGGTCCCGCGAAAGTCGTGACCTCGCCCGTGGCGATGACGACCTTACGAATCTTATTGTTGTCGCGGTCGGCCACGTATAGATTCACGCCGTCGCTTACCAGACCGATGGGTTTGGAGAAACGCGCGGCATTACCGGTTCCGTCCGTGTCGCCGGAAACGTTGCTCCCGGCGGCCGGGCCCACGAGAGTGGTGACGACGCCCGTAGCGATGACGATTTTGCGGATCTTGTTAGTGTCTCGTTCCGCCACGTAAAGGTTTTCTTCGTCCGTGGTAATTCCCGCGGGGCCGCGAAAACGAGCGGCATTACCCGTCCCGTCGGCGTCGCCCGCGACGGTACTGCCCTGGGCCGGTCCCGCCAGTGTAGTTACAACTCCCGTGGCGATAACGATCTTGCGAATCTTGTTGTTCCCATAATCGCCGACGTAAAGATTCACGCCGTCCGTAGTAATGCCGATGGGATTTGAAAAACGCGCCGCATTGCCCGTTGCGTCGGTGTCGCCTGAAGCGGTGCTGCCGGGCGCCGGCCCCCCGATCGTCGTTACCGTGCCCGTGGCGATTTCAATACGGCGAATCTTGTTGTTGCTTTCCTCGGCCAGATAGATGTTCACACCGTCACTGGTCAAACCGGACGGAATTAAGAAGCGTGCACTGTTGCCCGTTCCGTCGGTATCACCCGAAACGGTGCTGCCCTGGGCCGGACCCGCGAAGGTAGTCACCGTGCCGTTCAGGCTGAGGGCGCAATTACTTCCCAACCGGGAGCCGCCCATAAGCGTACATGTCAAACCGCCGGCACCGCCCGGCGAGCTGCCGCCCGACGCGCCTCCAGTAACCAGCGAAGAGCCGCCCAGCGCCAGCAGAACCAATGG
>CAZGYS010000613.1:0-4193 GCA_964530305.1 uncultured Leptospiraceae bacterium | reverse complement strand
AATTTGTATATAATCAGGTCGGTCAGAATTGTACAGGATCAGCCCGGTTTATACCGCTACTGCGACCTCCGCATGATAGAGCAGTTTTGTTATTGTTTGCAAGTGAAGAGAAAAGATGATAGTGTTTAAAGATGGAAATTCTCGAAAACCAATGTTCAGTCACGATGGCCTATGGGCAACAGTGCAGGCAGAGGGCGATATGGGGGAGCAGCAAATGTATATTGCATGAACCTGATCCAGCGAAGGATCCTATTGAATTCGATTCGGTTGTCGCAGAAATTCTTCGTGAGCCGATCGTCGATTTGCGGGGTGATCTTATGTGCGACTTTACGCGAGTCGTTTTCCCTTCGAGACTGCACAGCTCTATGGCGCTTGAAATATCGAATGGCGCGTCATTGAACTTCAATGACGCGATATTTTCACAGGGCGTAGACTTTGATGGAGCGGTGTTTGTGAGCGACGTCGATTTCAGTGAAGCTACCTTCATGAAAACAGCCCTCTTCCGAGGGGCAGCTTTTGAACAACAAGCCTATTTCGCTGGCGCGAATTTCAGAGAGGCGTCATCTTTCGTCGAAACTAAATTTGGCAAGTGGGCGTCTTTTGGCAAAGTGACATTTGGAGCATCAGCGGATTTCGCCGAGGCTAGGTTCGGAGCTCCCGTACATTTTCGGGGCTCAAGATTCATGGAAGAAGCGTCTTTTGATGACGCTGTATTTGAGATGGGAGCATTCTTCGGTGGCGCGATATTCAAATGGCTCGGGTCTTTCCGCGGTACGGTCTTTGCGAAAATGGCTGACTTTAGTTGTGCTACAGTCGAATATGTATTTCGGCTATACCCGAACAATTGTTCATTAATGAAGCTCAATGGAATGCGCATTGATTACCTGGTAGATATTGCGATGGCCGGCAAGTTTGCGCTAGAAGTTGCAGATCTCCGTGGCAATGGGCGCCTTTCAATTCGGGGTTCTAGAAGCAAGAGAGTAGCAAATTTCGCCTCAAGTCTAAATTTCAATTGCTTGCGCTTTGATGGAAAAATCTACTTGGAGAATGTGGATTTGACTCGGAGTACGTTTCAACGCGCGGACTTGTCATGCCTCCGGCTTTCGGGCGTTCGGTGGCTTGAGCGTAACGGTCGGCAAATGGTTCTATTGGAGGAGACGATCTTGAGGCTTGTAATGCCGGATCTTCGGGAAATCGAGCACCAGTATCGTGGCTTCAAAGAAATCTATAAAGTGCACGGAAATCACTGGATGGCCGGGTGGGCAAATTACGGCGAGCTTGAAATGCGCTTGCGAAGATCTCTTCTTGAGCAACGTATGCGGTCGGCGCGGTGGCGATTTCTTCAGAGACTCTCATTGGCCTGGAGGCGGCTTGCTGCGTGGGAGTGGTGGTATAAAATTTCGTCCCGATTCGGTATGAGTTTCTGGCGGCCGATAGTCTTCGGTTTAGTTCCGCTCACATTCTTCGGTCTGGTCGGTTCATTGGTGATCGCGTTTCTTAACCAGGAAGCCCCGATGGACTTCGTTCAGGCGTTTTTGGTTCGCTATGGATACGATGTCTTCTTTCTAAGGCCGCCGCAAGAAATTGACGGGCCCGATCTGAAAGGCGTTACCGATTGGGTCTATAAGTTCTGCGCATTGGGGGCAAAAGTAGGGCTGGGGGTCCTTCTTTCCATGGCGGTCCTTGCCGTCCGGAGGCGGTTCAAAACGTAGGAAAATTGAATCATCAGTAAGGCCTGCGATCTTTCATGATTGCGAGCTATTATTGCGCGCTGTGTTGGGCGGAACCCGATACGGTGATGACACTTTAAGCCGGGCGCATGGGTAGCGCGGCACAGATCTAAATTTATGCCTTTTCTTTTGTATGGGTAGATTGACGAAGTGGCACAGCTTGAAGCCTCCTGGAAAATGCATTGCGAAATCCGAGCACTTCGCCGCCTTCGTGCAACAGTTACTTCACGCGAATAATGTTGACGACATCGAAAATCGGAACGGGCGCAGCCACGTCGAATCAGCTAATCGGTGCTTTGAGTGTATGACGACGAAAGCCAGACGTGTTAGCCAGCTGCGTATTGCCGGGCCAATTGGCTACATTCGGCATCGAATGAAAATGCAGGGTTCCCAAGTCGATTTCCCAGGCGAAGGCCGGCCCATAAGAACTGGTGAGCGTCGGCGCGGGCGGGTTCCAGTGCGCGTGGGGCTGGCCGCCATACCCGCCGGGGCCTAACGCGGATCAGGGGCTATTTTACGGGAAGCGCCATGCCATGGATGGGAAGCGAATCCTTTACTTGTAGTTTGTTCGCTTGGCTCACTTATTGCATCAGCTCATCGGCCTTCTCCGCGAGGAGTCGCGCCCTTTCTGATACGAAAACATCATAAGCAAGGGCGTCAAAATTTTCTGGTATGAGAGCTTCGGCCAAATACTGCTTACGGTGTTTCGCATTTATCATTGCCGCATAGGCCGACGGAGCTTTGTCCTTGATCGTGTTGTTGTCGGACCGTGTGAGAAAGCAGATATTGGCGAGAGCCTTTATGTCCTTGTTGGGGACGTTTTCCCTTTCAAGGTGTTTTATTGGGAAAATATGATGATATTCATGCTTGCTCCCCTTCTTCAATACTTTGTCTAGGTCGATTGTGGCGCCGCTGATGAGAGAATGGGGCGACAATGAATTGAGTAAAAGAATTAGTGCACGAGAGTTTGCGCTTCGCTGGTTGAAGGGGGAACGTTCAAAATCGATTTTGAGAGTGGCGGCCGGATTCCTGAATGAATGGGCCTCATTGCGGCGTAATTGAAGCATATTTTCTATATCTGTCGCTTGGCGTGCATTGACATCGGAGGAGTATCTGCGAGAGAATATTGACCGCCAGAACCAGCGCAGGATGGTGCTCCTTTGTTTGTCAGTATAGTTCGCTCCATCGGATTTGTTGGTGGCAAAGAACGCACTCAACGGAACCAGTAATCCTGGGAACGGAAGCATTTGGTAGTGTTGCACCTGGGCTTCTCGCTTCAAGAAGTCGAGGGCGCCTAGTATACCCCTTTCTATTTCGGGAAACCTTTTGCGAATATCATCCCCTTGCAAGTCCATTATGCTTTGCGGAGTCGTTGTACCCACAATGATACCGGCACATACTTTGAGCTGCAAGTCTCGGTCTTCGCAAAGCTCGGCGAAGCCGTGTTCGGCAATCTTATCTTGCAAGGAATCGAAGGAATCGACCAGGTCAAACTGATCTGACCAACTCCAGGCCGCCAAGAGCTCGAAAATGTTGAGCTCCGTTCCCGCTCTATTGATGCGCTCAAAGACAATCGCTACCTTATTTCGATCGTCAGTTTCGAATGTTTCGTTTGGAATTAGGTAAGATTTGAACTTGTCCTGCATTTGGTCAATTTTGAGGAGTAGTTCTTCGGATAAGCTCGCGGATGCCTTCCTGTATTCTACAGAATCGTAGAGAGTCTTCACAGGGAAGTGGCGGTGAGGATCCACCTCGTTTGGCTCAAGGGCAACAAAGAGAGATTCTTGGAGGCTGGGTTCGGATTCGAGATCAAAGTATATGTCCGTCCATTCATCTGACGCAGGTTCAAGCTCCGTCTGGAAAACACTGAAAAGACTCGTGAGGCGTTGCTGCCCATCCAGGACATAATTAACCGGGTAGTCTTTTTGCGGTTCAGGCAACTCGAAATACCCGAGGTTCTTCTCCGAAGTCAACCTGTGGTCGGTTTTCCAGAGAATTATGGTCCCTATCGGAAAGTCTTTGTAGATACTGTCTAAAAGAAAGGCAACCTGATCAGCATCCCAGACGAAGTTTCGTTGAAATGCGGGTATGCGAATGTCACCGCTGGAGATTCTATCGATAAGCTTTTTGATGGGAAGCGGATCGCTCATTGGCTGTACTCCAAACAAAGCAATACTGCAGGGCAAGAATAAGTTATCTACTCAATTGCCTTTAATGCAGGGGCCCGTGCAGTCAGTAAGGGAGATCTACCAACCAATCGGCCAGGCCCAAGCGACAGCCCGCTTCACGCGGATCTCAAGATCGCGTTTGCCCATGATTCCTCTGCAGGTATTGAAAAGTAAGTTGATTGTAAATATTCAGTGCGATGGCAGCCCAGCCATTTGTAAAGCATTTCAGGTACCTTATATAGTGAGTCAACATGCCGTCGAGTAGGGGCGACCCGTCACCGGATCACCCCCCTCT
>CAZGYS010000612.1:0-4225 GCA_964530305.1 uncultured Leptospiraceae bacterium | reverse complement strand
AGTATTGGAACGAAAAATCCCAAATCGCGCAAGTTTCGCGCGCTCTTCGCCGGGGCCCTGATCATGCTCTTGCTTGCGGCCGGCGGGACTTTTCATCATAAGCTGGTTTTTCCGGAACTGAACGCCATCGGCATCGTCATCAAAAAGCCGAAAAAGAAACCGCGCAAGAAACGCGGACGTTGCTGCCAACTGGGCATCGCCTATACTTCCGGTCCGGGTCTCGTCATTCTGGAACGAATTTGTAAGACGCGCGCGGGAACCGTGGTTAACTTTCGCACCAAGCGCCTGCGCTCCATTTGCACCTACCCGCCCGCGACGGCGATGTACGACGATAAGAAGCGCAAATACTCCATGACCAAACACTCGGGCCTACCCAATTGCATCTTCGGCACGTCGAAGAAGGCGAATCAAAAGTTCACCTGGATCTTCAAACCCCTTCGCCGCGGCGTGAAGAAAGTCAGCATCATCGAACACACCGATCCCAATACCGCCGGCTATTCCTACTGGGCCTGGCGGAATATTGATATCTCGAAGTGTAAGTTCCGTTAACCACGGAAGGCACTGAAAGCGCGGAAGAATTTTTTTGGCCACGGGGACTCGGGGAGCACCGGGGTTGTTCGTCGGGAGTGTTACGCCACTCAAGTCTTCGTGTAAAACCTTCGTGCCCTTCGTGGTTTCCACAAACACGATCGCCAGGCTAACCTCATCACGCCAAGAAGCACGAAACCCGCTTCCACTCTGAACGTGTTCCGTGCTTTCTAAAGTTCCGTGGTCAAACCTGAGCCGAAATAACCGCGCGCACGATCGCCGGATCAATCTTCATGCGCTCGGCGATGAGTTCCGGATCCCATTTGTGGTTCAGATACAAACTCAGGATACCATTACGCTTCAGATCGGAGAGACCCGCCACCGCCGTGCCGGTCTCGGCCTTGCTCTTGCGACCGCGGTTTTCGCTCTGGAGTTCGCCCGCGTAGTCGTCGGTGAACTGATCGATGGTCTCAAAGAAAGCGGATAGCTTCTCCATCTTCTCATCGGCTTCCGAAAGAATGGACTCCATCTCTTCGCGGACTTCGTCGCCGTGCTTCTTGATGTCGTCGGTCTTGCGCGACATGACGCCGATCTGCTTTTGCTTCTCCTCCAGGTCCATCATCAGGCCGTCCATCTGCTCGAAGCGAGCCTCGATTTTCTGGACTTCATTGTCCAATCGTCCCAGTTTCGTGGAGCGACTTTCCAGTTCGCCGATGTTCTTATCCAGACCGTCCTGACGCAGTCCGGCCCGGTCGACGCGTGAAAGCAGAGCCTCCGCGGTTTCGCGCACCTTGTCCGCTTCCTGGCGCGACTTATTGATGTAGCGCACCGCGTCTTCCATGAATTTCTTTTTATCGCCCAGGTCGTTGAAGAATTTCTCGAAGGAACCCCGAAAGGTTTCCAGGCGCTCCATGCGTTTCTCCAGTTCACCGGCCGACTTCTCATTGTCCGAAAGCACGTCGAATTTCGCGTTGAGATCGTCCAATAGCACCTGCATTTCGTCGAAGTGTTTCTCGGCCTGTTGCAGGCGACCGCGTTGACTCTCGATGAGACGCAGTTCGCTTTCCAGCTCCTTGCGACTGAAGCGCAGGCTTTCGAAGTTGCGGGCGTATTCGTCGATCTTCTTGTTCTCTTCGCCGGCGAGTTTCAGGCGATCCGACAATACCTCGACGGTTTCGTCCAGCTTGAGTACGAGATCCTCGGCGTGATGAACCAGTTCCAGTTGCTTGCGAAAGTCCTCGAGCTTTTCTCCGCCGCGCTCCATTTCGTCCAGGACCTCTTCGCGTAAATCGCGCATGCGACTTGACTCTTCCTGGATTTCGCCGCGAATGCGTTTGAATTCCTCGCGACTGTCGGCCAGTTCGTCTTCCATGCGCTTGACGGAGTCGTCGATGGCGTTGGCGGTGCGCTTCTCGATTTCTTCCAATCGCAACTGACCCTTGTCCACCAGCAGGGCGATTTGGCGCGAGATTTTCTGATCCAGGGTCTGATTAAGTTTATCCAGTTTTTCGTCCTGATCCGATTGAAAGCGCGAAGCCCGCTCTTCCATGGAGGCCAGAACTTCCTCTTCGCGTTCCATGAGGTTTTCGACTTTCTCTTCGAATTCGTCGCGCAGGCGATTCAGCATGGCGGTGTGATCCGCCGCGCGTTCGTCGGCGTGTTTGTCCATGCGTTTGACCAGCAGGCTCTCGGACTGACCCAGTTTTTGCACGGCGCCCCGGAAGGACTTCGTAAGTTTTTCCAGGCGCCCGTCGTGCACCGCCTCGGCCTGGGCGATTTTTTCGTCGTGGAGTCCCATGCTTTCGCCCAGTTTTTCCTCCATGGTGGTGAGCAATTCGTTTTCGGATTCGCCCAGTCTTTCCATGAGGGCTTCGAAATTTTCACTCAAGAGATCCAGCTTTTCGCGGTGCTCCTGGTCCAGGGCCGCCGAACGACCGTCCAGTTCGCGCATGGTTTCCGAGCGGGCGCGTTCCACAGCTTCCGCGGTTTGCTCATACTGCTTATTGAATTCGTCCAGGTTCGCGGTATGCTCTTCCATGAGCGCGCGCGCCGTATTCTCCAGTTCATTCAAGCGCGCCGTTCCGCCTTCGCGCAGTTTGTCCTGCGTTTCCTCGTAGAGATTGGAGACCGCGGTGAAGCGTTCGTTCACTTCCGTCTGACGCGCGGTCAAGCGGCGATTGAATTCGTCCAGCAATTCCTTCGAGGATTCGTCCAGGCGGCGGGCGTGTTCGTCTCCCGCCCGGCCCAGGCGATCGAATTTGTCCGTAAGATCCTCGAGGTAGCGACCGGCTTTTTTTTCCATTTCGGCCAGCGCGGTTTGTTCGCTCTTCTGGATGCGCTCCGCCGATTCCTCGGCTACGCGATTGAGGCGCTCCACTTCGCCGCCGAAGGTGTCCACGATTTCCCGAGCGCGTTCCTCGACGCCGGCGCCGATGGATTCCTCCAGCTCGGCCAGTTCGGCCAGCTTTTCGTCCACGGCTTCGTTGAGGGCTTTCTCTTTTTCGCTTTGTTCCTCGTTGAATCCGGCGGCCAGACCGCCCATTTCCTCGGCCGCGCGCTCCTGGGCTTCGCGCAATTCGGTCCGTGCTTGCTCGGTGAAGTTCTCCAGTTTCGCGTGGGCCTTATTGGCGTCGCGGAGTTTCTCATCGGCCGCCTCGAGCTTCTGGTCCAGCTCTCCGCGCACGAGTTCCAGTTCATCGCGGCCGCGTAGAAGTAGTTCTTCTTCGTTCTTGCGGGCGTCCTTGAGCATGCTCACCGCGTGCTCGGCTTCCGTGCGCAGGTTGGCCTTGAGTTCATGGCCCTGAAGGGAAAGATTGTCCCGTACGCCCGTGAGTTCGTCGCGCATGTCCCGCATTTTGCGCTCTTCGTCGCGCATGACGCCCTGCAGGGAATCGCGGCTTTCCTGAACCTGCGCCTCGAAACGTTCGCGCAGTTCGCGCACGTGTCCGCGCATTTCGTCCTGCAGGCGGGCGGATTCGTCTTCCAGACCCCGCACGCGTTCGTCCCGCACCTGCTCGGTCATTTCCTCAAGACCGGTCAAGCGCTCCTGGATTGCCGCGGCGTGTTCGTCCAGCAGGGCCACCTGGTTTTCATGCATCTCGTCCCATTCGCCGCGAAAGGTTTCCATGTCCGCCTGGAGGGTTTCTTTTTGCTCCTGGGAGAACTTGATGATTTTGTTTTCGGCTTCCAGGTATTTTTCCTGGAAGAGGGAAATTTGATCGCCCATGCCCTCGGCCATGCGACGGGTTTCGTTCATGATTTCATCGCGCCGGGCGATGGCGTCCAGATTGAAGTTGTCCAGTTCGCCGCGAATGCGGGCGGTCTCATTGTTCATGGACTCCAGGGCGGAGGCGCGAATCGCCGTCAGGCCGCTCTCCAACTGTTCCCCCCGGGATTGAAAGCCGCGCTCGACCACGGCGAATTTTTCATCCAGGCGTCCGGTTTCCGCCGCGATTTTTTCCTCGATGCGATTGCTCTCCATGTTCCATTTCTCGTCCAATCGCATGCCCAGCGCGTCCAGCTTATCGGCGAAGCCCTCGACCTCGTGATTGCGGGTCTCCATGCGTTCGCGGAGAATGGAACCCTGTTCGTTGAGTTTTTCGAACGCGCCCCGCACCTGCTCGGTCAAGGACGCCGTGCGTTCGTCGGCCTCGGCCACCAGGCGCGTAATGATGTGGGAGAGTTTTTCCTCGGCCTC
>CAZGYS010000611.1:0-4227 GCA_964530305.1 uncultured Leptospiraceae bacterium | reverse complement strand
ATCAATCGCGTCCTGCTGGCCACCGACGGCGATTTCAACGTGGGCACGACCAATCGCAGTGAGCTCGTGCGCCTGATCGAAAAAGAACGCGAATCGGGCGTCTTTCTCACGGTGCTGGGCTTCGGCATGGGCAACTACAAGGACGCCACCGTTGAAAAACTGGCCAATAAAGGCAACGGCAACTACGCCTACATCGACAACTTCAACGAAGCCCGCAAGGTGCTCGTAAATGAAGCCGGCTCCACGCTAATCACCATCGCCAAGGACGTGAAACTTCAGCTGGAATTCAACCCCCGCGCGGTGAAGGCCTATCGCCTGATCGGCTATGAGAATCGCATGCTGAAAGCCAGGGACTTCAATGACGACAAAAAAGACGCGGGCGAAATCGGCGCCGGACATACGATCACGGCCCTCTATGAAATCGTGCCCGCCGGGACGGCTTTCGAATCTCCCGGGACGGATCCCCTGAAATATCAGCGCGTTCCCGACTTAACGACGGCCGGCAAGTCGAACGAAATGCTCACCATCAAGATTCGCTACAAACAGCCCGACGGGCGTCGCAGTCGCCTGTTGAAGTTCGTCGTCGGTGACCGCGTCTCCGAGCTCAAGGATACGCCGGACGATTTTCGCTTCGCGGCGAGCGTGGCCGCCTTCGGCATGCTGCTGCGGGGTTCCAAACATCGCGGCTCGGCCCGCTTCTCCATGGTTCGGGAGCTGGCCGAAAGCGGACGCGGCAAGGATCCCCACGGCTACCGCGCGGAATTCATTCGCCTGGTGCAACTGGCCCGGGGACTCAAAGGGGCGCGCTGAATTTTCCGGCCGTGGCGGGCATCGGCTCCCGCTTCGGCCGCCCTTTGGGCTCCGACTTCGGTTTCGGTTGCGAACCGGGCGGCGACACGATGCGAAGGTGACCGGGACGAGGAGTAAACCCGTCCTTTAACTTGCGCTTCTTCCAGTTGATGCGCCGCCAGATTTTCCGGCCTCTCTGTTTTTCCGCGCGAAACAGCGGAGCGATTTCGCCGAGAATCAGGAACCGCGCGGTGTCGGCCGGTTTGAACAGTACATAGCGATTGAAAAGATAGATGACGTTACGAGGCGCCAGTTGCATCAGGACGGCCTGAAAGTGGCGCCGCAATTGACTTTCCGAATAATAGTAGTCAATGCCCGTGTTGACGGTACGCAAAATAACCGGCGTGCGCGTATCCCGAAGGTAGGGCTTCAGCATGACCTCTACCTGTACGGGACGCGTGATGGACATGTCGATTTCCTCCACGGGAAACGGCAGGGGTTTCGCGTTCTTGCGATATATATTAATGAACTCCGTACGCGAAGAGCGATAGTCATTGATGTCCGACGCCACGAGTTTACTCAGGAAGGGCATGACGCGCTTATCCTCGTGAATGGCGCGCACGGTCACGGCTCCTTGCTTGTACAGGATGGCGCTGCCCAGGTCGAAGAAGAGCGCGCCGTGAAAGGCTTCCTTCAAGTTTCCCACGCGCCCATTGTGCAGGCGTCCCTCGAAAAGCGCGGCCAGTAGAATATTATGGTCGAATAGCCGCTTATGATCGGAATACTGAATCGCCACCGTACCGCGCGTACGACGAGTATTGTAGCGTTTTTGCACGCGCGGATTGCGAAAGACCTTCCAGCGACGGCGATGATTGGAAAACAATGTCCGGTCGTCCGCGGCGTCGGCGAAAACCGTCTCGGGCGTTACATTGTATTGTCGCGGTGATTCGCGGCGCGAATTTCGCGGCGCTCGCGCCGAAGGTTCCCTCGGGGCGATTTCGTTCCTTCTAATATCGTTTCCGGTAATTGCGTTGCTTCTATTTTCGGGAGCGGGTTTTTCGGCGGCGCGTTGTTCCGGGGGCTTTTCGTAGGGCGAGCGACCGGGCCGGTCCGCGGCCGGCCGAGGCGGCTCGGCTTTTTTCTTCGGGGTCGGCGCCGGCTTCGCGGGACCTGGAGGCGGTGCCTTCTTGAGAATTTTAGCGGCGCGATTGGCCCAGCGCGCGCGGTCGGCGGCGCTGTCTGGATTCACACCGGGAACGCAATGGGGCAGGGTTAGTAGAATCAGCGCCGCCCCGCAAACGGACGGTCTCGAAAAGGCGAAAACTTGCATGCGAATGACGACTCCTCCCTTATTTTCGGTCGGGAAGAGCCGCGCATCAGTTCTTTTCCGCCGGCCCGGGAACTTTTCGCCGACGCATGGTCCAGGTCCGACGGCCCCCCGCGTCGCGCAGTGCCGCCGCAATGCCCGCGAACTCCCGCTCCAGGGCATGGTCCAGGGGCGAGCGGCCCTCGCGGTCCCCATTGTTCACGTCGGCGCCTTTGCGAATGAGATATTCAACGACCTGCTTGTGACCGAGGATCACCGCCAGCGTCAAAGCGGTGTAGCCCAGGCGATCTTGATGCTCCAGATCCGCCTTGTGTTCCAGAAACAGGGCGATTATTTCCGGGTCATCGCGGGCCACCGCATACATGAGCGCCGTGCGCCCCTCGGTCTCCACCACGTCCGCGGCCGCGCCGCCCCTGAGAAGATATTCCACAACGTGAAAATGGCCCCCGGACGCGGCACTCATCAGGGCCGTGGTGCCCAGGGAGCCGCTACGGCGATTCAGATCGGCTCCGTTCCCGTGGAGGTATTTCACCGCGCCAATGTGCCCCGCCGCCGCCGCATACATGAGCGCCGTCCGGTCCCAGCCATCGCCCTGATCCACGGGCGCGCCGTTCTGGAGGGCGGCCCGGATGCCCGGCAAATCGCCCAGACGGGCCGAACTGAGCAAAAAGCGATGCAGGGCCCGGTTGACGGCCGGATTTCCGCTTCTGCATGTCGGAGTTCCGACACCGACGATCAAAAGGAACGCCAATAAAGCCCATGCGGAGACCATTCCGCGACGGAGTCTTTGCCGTAATATTATATCCATTGCTCGCGTTTGGACGCTCCCCGGGCGATTGGTGTTCAAACCCTCGGCCATGCCGCTCAAGACGGCCCATGAAGCCGGTTCGATCCGCCCAATCGCCGAAAATTGATGAGAATCCGTCTCAAAAACATTGACGGAGCGCTGACTGATTGTTTCCTTGCGGTTTAATAGAGTCAATGGAAGAATTTATCGTATTCACGGCGATTTTCGCCTCGGCCGGTTTTCTGGCTTACAAATATTCCGCGCCCTTTCGTCGCAAAGCCGACCCCCAGGCAAGCGGAGCGTGCGGCACGGATTGCGGTTGCGCGGGTTCCGAGAAGCCCTTCGCGCGAAGCAAAATCCGAGGCGGCTCCGGCATGGACGCGTCCGCGTCGACGGGAGGCCGCGCATGACCCTGGCCTCCGTTAAGCCGGGCCAGACGGCCGTAATCACGAGCATCGAGAGCGAGGACGAAAGCGCCTTTCGCCTGGCGGAACTGGGTCTCGTACCCGGCCGCGAAGTCTCCGTCATCAAGACGGCCCCCCTGGGCGATCCCATCGCCGTCAAAATATTGAACTATGAACTCTGTCTTCGCCGTCGCGAAGCGGGTTCCATCATGGTAGAACCTGTTTGAACGAAACCGCAGTCCGTACCCCCGTCATCGCCGTAGTCGGCAATCCCAATACCGGTAAGACCACGCTCTTTAATCAGCTTTGCGGCGCGCGTCAGAAAGTCGGCAATTACCCCGGCGTCACCATCGCGCGTAAGCAGGGCAATTTGCGTCTGGAGAGTGGTCGCGTCGAGCTCGTGGACCTGCCCGGCGCCTACAGCCTCAAGGCCGACTCCTACGACGAACAGGTCGTGGTCGACGATCTGCAGGGGCGCGTACCGGGGATCGACAACCGGCCCGACCTGGTGCTCTTCGTCATGGACGCGACGAACATCAAGCGTAATCTGTATTTATTTTCGCAGGTAGCCGAGACCGGACTGCCCATGGTCGTGGCCTTGACCATGACCGACCTTCTGGAAAAGAACGGCATCAATCTGGACGAACAAAAACTCGAAGGGCGATTGGGCGTACCGGTAATCTCCACCGGACAAAGCGCCAATGGCGCGAAGAACGGTCACGCCCGTCTGCTGGACGCACTGGACGCCGCCCTGAAATCGCAACCCCTGCCTCGCACCGGCAGCCGCTTTCCCGCCGAACTGGAAAAGATCGTCGCGGGACTGCATACGGTTCTGGACAAGCACGTCAGCTTAAGTCCTTTCGAAGCCCGCAATTTAATCTTTTACACGCGCGATCCATTGAACGAAAGATTCGCGGATA
>CAZGYS010000610.1:0-4228 GCA_964530305.1 uncultured Leptospiraceae bacterium | reverse complement strand
GTTCGCGGTCGTTCTGCCCCTGGCGCTCCACGCGCCCTTCGCCTCGGCCGAGGCCATCGTCAACCGCGCCCCCGCGGCGCAGACGCACTTTCCGCGCTCGCCGATTCTACGCGAAACCGGGCAAGCACAAACTGGGATTGCGCACCTTTAACGGAAAGGCAAGCGACCCGGACGGGGGAACGCGACGCGTTAAACTTAAGGCCGGGGAAGGAGCCGACGGAGTCTTCTGGTTGGACATCGAAAACGGAACTCCGGACTTCGATACACTGTGGGCGGAAGTCTCGGGGCATATGGTTTTCAGCGGCGCTACGCCGCTCCTAAACGCCTTAAAAGCCGCGACGGAACTTGATTTACGTTCCACCACGGATCCCGCCGTAGATCCCGATAAATGGCCGGAACCGATTCCCGATGCCGTGCCTCCGGGATCCTTTGTGGAGATCGTCCTGCTTACCGACGGGTTGCCGGATCCCGACAGCGATTACCCGGGGGACACGTCCGCTTATTCGGCCACGCAAAAAGAAGATACGATAACTCGCATCAATACTCCGGTCATGGAGGCTCTGGAAGCACTTGCCGCGAAGGCGAAGGGATACCAGGCGGAAATGCTCGGGGCTTTCGACGCGGATTCATCCGAGTTTCGCAAGCAGGTTTTCGAGGCCTATAAGTCCCGGGAGGGCGATTTGTCGGATGCCCGCAACCGCGGTTTTCTGGCGCGGGTAACCGACTTGAAAAAGAAGGAGAACGATAAGGATGCGGTTGTACTGGATGATGATCCCATCGATCACACAGCGATACCCCATACGGATTGTTTGAACGGCAATCGCGCGGACGCGCGGCGCATCGGCAAGGGTGAGGCGAAACGCGAAACACGCGCGTTCAGCAACGGCCGAACGGCGGCGCCGGGGCCGCGCCTGCGTACGCCGCTTATCTGGAGCACCCGCCTGGAAAACGTAGAGGGCATGACTACCCATACGCCGCGGTATCCCGGTACGGGAGCGGTTCGTCGCGTGGCGGAGCATCGCCTTCCGGATTCGCAACTGGAGCCTTGAGCCCGGGCTCCGCGCCGATTAATTCGACTCTTTACGTCGTCGCATGAAGGCCTTACGATCACAGCGCTTGATAAAGAGCTCGGCGGCCTTGTTGGTTGGAAATTCGTTCAGAATCGCCTGGAAGCGCTCCCGGGCCTGGTCCAGGCGACCCGCGTGAAAATCCTTCACGGCGTCGTTGTAACGCTCCTCCGTCTTCGTGTACATTTCGATTTCGCTTTCGGGGAGACCGTCCAGGATTTGATACACCGTGCTGTGAATCTGCTTGCCCTTAACGCGAACGTGATCGAGAAAGCGCGTGCGAAACGTGCCCTCCGGCATTTTCTCCAGCGCGTCCGAACTAATTATGATGGAAGCGCCATAGGCCTTGGTTAACTGCTCGATGCGCGCGGCCAGGTTTACCGTGTCCGAGATGACCGTGCCTTCCATGCGCTCGGCCGCGCCGATGGTGCCCAGCATGAGCATGCCGGTATGGATGCCCGCTCCCGCGGCGATGGGACGATAACCGTTTTGAAGGCGATGCTCATTGTAGACCTGGATTTCCTTCTGCATGAGAATCGCCGTACGAATGGCGTTCTCGGGCGATTCCGGAAAAAGGGCCATGATGGAATCGCCGATGTATTTATCCACGAAGCCGCCCATTTCGCGCACGATGGGCGTCATGCGCTTTAGATAGGAATTCAGAAAGTTAAAGTTCTCCTGGGGCGACATGGTCTCGGAGAGTTCGGTGAACGCCCGAATATCCGTAAACAGCACGCTCATCTCCATCTGAACTTGATCGCCCAGCTCGATTTCGGTGATGTCGTCCTTATGAAGCTGGTCCAGGAACTCCCGAGGTACGAAGCGCGAATAGGCCTGATTGGTGCGGGTGAGCATCTCGGTCAGACTGCGTACCGCCGCGAAAGCGCCCGCGAAGATGCGCGAAAGCAGGGCCGCCTGCACGAAAATAAATAGAAACAGTCCCACGGAACCCATCTGAGGCGTATGAATCACGCCCTGAGTCGAGAGAATATCGTTCACGGTCGTGGCGCCCAGAATCAGGCCCCCGGCGAAGGCCATGGTGGCGCCTTTCTTGCCGCGAATCATGGCGAGTATCACCAGGGTCATCGAGTAAAAGAAAACCAGCAGCGGCAGCATCTGCGCGAAGATCAAATACGAAGTAAAGACCCGCACCGGCGTAAACAGCACGTGCAAGGAGAGCAGTCCGCAGGCTACGCTGATGAACACGATGGCCGGCGTTCTGGTCTTGCCGCCGTAGAGCAGGGCGAAGAAGACCTGGATGACGGCCGTGCCGCCGTAGAAGGTGAGGTACTCCAGTTTCAAACGCCAGGCCCAGGAGATGTCGGGCATCAAAATGGAAATGGCGTGTTCCCCGGTGAACAAAGTGCGAAAGGCCACCAGTAGACACACCAGGCCGAAAAATAGGGAAGGGACGTCTTCGCGGCGATTGATGAACAGCGCCACATGGTACAGGCCCATGATGAGCAGACCACCCACCAGCAGAAAGTCGAAGAACAAGTTTCGCGTGCGTCGGGCCTGAATGGCGTCCTCGGTTCCCAGCAGCAAAACCTTGCGCAGACCCCCGGCGCGATGGTGATGATTGGAAACGCGAACGCGGATATTCAGCTCATCGCCCCGGGCGCGAAAGGCCCGCGTCAAGGAGCGAAAGTCCGGTTTAGCCTCCGCGCGGGTCTTACCCAGGCGCCCGGCGGATGCCAGGACATCCCCGTTGATTTCCAGTTCGAAAGCGGTACTGATTTCGGGAATCTTGAGGCCCAGGCGCTTACCCTTGAGCTCCGGCGGCAAAAGAACCTTCAGGGAATACAGACCGAAACCGTCCGCGTCGGCCTTCACCGTTTGTCCGTCGATTCGGAAGTCCCGGCCCTTCCAGTTACCGGGTACGGTCAGAAAATCGGCGGCGGACGCCGCCGCGGGCGCATGGGCCTGGGAAGCGGGCGGTGAATCCGGCCCGGGTTGGAAACTCTTCCAGTGAAATCGCCATTGGCCCCGCAGGGCGACGGGTTCTCCGTGATTCTTCCAGGCGCGCAGGTCCAGAACGCCGGATTCGGCCCGGGGCGTGGGAGCGGGGGGCGCGCAGGCGGTGAATATGCCCAGTAGCGTGATGGAGCCGGTGAAAATCGCCGCGGCGAACAGCCGTTTGGCGGGGCGAGGGGTATGGGGGATATGCTTTCGCGTTGTGGGCATTTGGTTCAGGCTCAGGCCTCCGGAATTATTACAATCCGGGGCGGTGTGTTCGGTCGCGTGGATTACGTTTATTTTGCTTTCACGACCATGGACAGACTAGGAGCTTCCACGGGTTTGGCAAGTTCAAAGGAGCTCGGAAAGACAGGACCAGGCGGAACCTTGAACACCTCGCCGGGCGGGAATTATGTGCAAATGGTCTGCATGTATTTTTGCGGTTGCCTGATTGGGCCCCGACGCCTCTATTCGCAAAAGCTCCCGGCGGAGCGGCGAGTTCTGTCGCAAGTTAGGCGCGATTCGCCCAAAATCGATTCAATTACAAAAAATGAATTCCCCCTCCACGAATTCCCCCTCCACGAATTCCGCGCCGGCCGACGGATCGCCGCCCGTTGAAAAATTTCGCGGCGCGAACCTGTCTCGCATTCTATTCGGTGTTATCTTTTTCGGCGTCTTCATTTACTATGATCTGAAGACCATGTACATCTTCGCGGCGGCGCATATCTTTTTCGCCTTCGCCTGGATGGGGCTGATCGAATTCGAGGTCTTCCTGGAAAGCAAGCACCCCTGGAGCGGATACATTCCCGCCACGGTGGATTTGCTCTGGATCACGATGCAGGTCTACGTGACCGGCAATATTTCCTCCTTCATGATCGTAGGGTATTTCGTTTCCATCGCGTTGTCGAGCATGACGGAGGATCGCAATTACGGTTTGTACAATGCGATTCTCAGCAGCTTCATGTATTCCGCCGTGGGCTGGCTGGTGTTCTTCGGCGTCATCGCCAATATCAACATCATCATGGACCCCATCACCCTGAACGCGCAGGCCGTGCTGCTTTCGTCCGGTTCCATGTTCCTGTGTTTCCTGCTGGTGAATCGCATCGTCTCCAGCCTGTTTCAAAAACTTAAGAAGGAAATCGAGGAACGCAAGGCGGCGCAACAACGCATCCTGCGCGACCTGGACATGGCGCGCAAGGTTCAGG
>CAZGYS010000609.1:0-4229 GCA_964530305.1 uncultured Leptospiraceae bacterium | reverse complement strand
CTTCTTAAATTCGGCCACGGCCGTTGCGCTGTCCCCGATGACGGACTCGGTCCTAAGCTCAAAGTCCGAACCGGCGAAAGGGAGGACGGCAAGAGCCAGGGCGAATAGAAATCCCCTTGCCGTAAGATTGCGAATGCTCTTCAAATTCACATATGTCATTGTAAGAAACTCCGTTAAAATACTGTATCAGCGTAAAAAGGCAATGTCCAGTTCCTTATCGTACTTACGCAGGCGTTCCACGAAATCCAGCAGGAGATTGCGATAGACAATCTTGCCCAGACCATCGTGTTCCTCGGTCAGCGCGCGAAAGGTCTTTCCGGGCATGATGGCCACGCGCACCCGGTCCAGGGCTCGGATGGAAGCTGAGACCGGCTTGGAATCCAGCAGGGAATATTCTCCGAAAGCCATACCGGGACCGAAAGTGGCCAGTTTCACTTCCGAAGGCCTGGTCTTGCCTTCACTCTCCATGGGCAGGTAGACCTGAGCTTCTCCTTCGAGCAGGAAGAAGAGCCCCGGTGCCGCGTCTCCCTCGCATACGATCTCATCTCCGGCCTCATACTTATGAACCGTACACTTCTTTATAAAGACGGCCAGTTCATCTCCGGTGAGCTCCCGAAGGATTTGAGAATCCTTCAGCAGTTTTTGTTCGTAAGACGACAGATGCGATTTCGCGGACACGTGACTCTCCCGAATGGACTGAGTCAATTATCCACGTCGGCGCCGGGATCGTAAAACTATTTTTTCCCCATCACGTGGAAGAATCGTTCTTCGAAAGGTCCTTCCACGGATCGTATTCGCCGAAGCTCCAAACGGTGCCCTCGGGATCCCGACAGGTATAAAGAAAACCGCCATAGTGCTGTTCTTCGGGCTCCATGACGATTTCCGCTCCCGCTTCCCGGGCGTGGGCGCAGTGGGCTCGCGCGTCGGCTACGACGATATAGAGGCCCATGCCGTTGGAGGAGTCCGGACGAGAGCCGCCCACGAGTTGTCCGTATTCGTCGTCACGGGCCGACCCCAGCATCAGCATGGAGCCGTTCCAGGTCAATTGCGCATGGTCGATGGAACCGCCCTCTCCCTCCACCACCAGAGCCTTCTCAAAACCGAAAGCCCGGCACAGAAAGTCAATGGCTCCCACCGCGTCCCGGTAGCGCAGGGTTGGTATCATGACGGCCCCTCGGACCGTCGAATCGGATTGCATATTGTTATTCATGTCTTGAATCATACCAAAATCCGCCGGCTCGTCTTGTAAGGAATTTACCCCTCGAGCGGATTACGAAATTCTTGCCGGAGTTTTCCCGGAGTCGTGCCGGCGAAGCGGCGCGTGTCTCGGCTCAAATGCGATTGATCATGGTAGCCGTGTTTCAGCGCCAGGTCCGCCCAGTTTACATCCATCGCCGTTTTGATGTCTCGGGTCAGCCGCTCAAAGCGATGCAGCCGCGCCAGCATGCCGGGTGTATGTCCGACATACCGGCGAAATAAAGTCAGCACGTGTTTGTGGCTATAGTCCAGGCGATCGGCCAGCACGCCGATTTCGGTGGCGCCTCCTTCCAGAGCCCGGCAAAACCAGTCCACGGCCGCGACCTTCCGGCGGTCGGCGCCGGACCGCGCGATTCGTTTCCGGAGCATGTCCTCTATCAGTTCGAAGCGGTCATCCCACTGCTCCAGTTCGGCCAATCGTTCACAGACCAGGCGGTGCTCCGGAACCAGATCCGTGAACGGAATTACCTGACCGCTGAGTTCCGAAGCCGGGACATCAAAGAACAGCCGCGCGGCGATGGGCGTAAGATTGATCTGGATTCCGCGCTGCCGACCATCGTGCCTGGTGAAAGTGCACCCGTCATCAAGGCCGGCCACGAAGCCGCCCTGAAAGGTGGACGAGGAAGCTTGCCCCCGCTCTCCAAACACCTGGATCGGCGGGCCGAATTCGAGGATCACAACCACCCGTGCCCCGGGCAGCTCGCGTCGAGTCAGGGGCGCCGGGGTCGTTTCCAGGTATCCTTGCAGCTCCCGAATATATGGACGCAGGTCCAGGGACGGTTCCCATTCGGCGACTTCCCACCCCAGTCCGTCTGAGGACTCACCGCTCTGGATACGGGCTTTTCCGGGCTGAACCAGGACCATGTCCCATGGAGACGGGTCCCCAGGATAAACCGCAAGCTCAAAAACCGTTCATCCGGTGAATGGTAACGTTCATCCGGCGGCCCTTGCAATCCTATTCAGGACGGTTTATATTCCCCGCTCAATGAAACAAACAAGACTGATAAGAAAATTGATTTCGGCGCTCCTGCTCGGGATGGTCTACCCCGGGTTTATCGAAGCCGGCCAGGCAGTGTCCTCTGACGAGCTGGACCGGATCGCCCGCATCAATTTGCCGCCGACGCGGTACCTGTCCACCTCGGCGGGTCGACGGCTGGCTTATTACTCATTTGAGCCCCGGGGTAAGGCCCGGGCGATTTTGCTCTTATATCATGCCGCGGGTCGCCGAGTGGCCATGCACTATCCCATCCTGGCCCGTCGCCTGGTTATGGACCACGGCATGGCCGTGTACTTGATGGATGCGCGCGGCCAATCCCGCGCGCAACCGGGTATGGACGTCCGCTTGAAGAACACGGGAGGCGCTTCCGGAACTCGCATCTGGAAGAACACACGGGACATGCTACGCATGCTGCGCCGTGCCCATCCCGGTCGACGGCTCTATCTGGCGGGCCATGGTCGCGGCGCGGGAATGATCCTGAATTACTCCGCCTGGTCGGCCAAACATAATCCCGACGGCTATGTTTTCCTGGCTCCGGACCTGGGACGGCATGGGCGTTTTCAGGCTTCGTCGACGGGTTCCAGTTGCGCGGTCAACCTGAACAATGAGGATTTCAATGCCGCGGCTCCGAGCCTGGCGCGCTCGATTCATTCCGTCTCCCTGCCGCGCTCCGGAGGGATAGCGTCCGCTTTCGTTCCCCGACGCCCGCGGGCCCAATTCCGCGGCTTGAATCGACCGGCGGCGCTGTTCATGGGCGCGCGGGATGAACTATTCAAACCCGGAGAGATCATCGCCTTTGCGCGCTTAATTCGGACCCGGAAAGTAGCGCGGATCCTGCCGGGCTCGGGGCACTACTCCCTGCTCCTGGAAACGGCCGGTTCCATCGCCGCGTTCGTGGAGGGTCAGTCTTGAGACTCGGGGGGCGCGTCTTGCTCATCACGATTCACGCCCAGCATGGCCTTGACCGCGGCCGCGTAACTGCGACCCACGGGTAGATTGGTTTCGTCATCGTCCCGCAGGAAAACCGTGTAGCGTCCGCCAGCCGCTCCGACGATACGCACGCACCAATCCCGATTAAAGGCGAAACTACGATGGCAGCGAATGATGGGTTCCGGAATGGTCTCGGCCAGTTGACCCAGGTAGCGGCTGATAACGATATCTTCGCCCGGTGTATGCACCACCGTCTTTTCACCGGCGGCCGACAAATAAATGATGTCTCGAATAGCCACCCGGCGATGCCCGTCGTCGGCGCGAAACACCACGGACTCCACCGGAGTACTTGCCGCGGCGTCGGCCTTTGCATCCGCGGCGGCACTGGCGGCCGCTTCGCGCGCGGCGGCGGCTTTGCCGCGATGTAATACGAAGGACACGATGGTGGTCGTGATGGTGACCAGCCCCGCGCTCAAGCCGATGATGGGCAACTCACCGCGATAGAACGCGCCGTCTCCTCCCGGCAGAAAGACCCAGGAGGTCAGCCAGCACAGGCCGATGCCGATCAATGTAGCGCTCATGGTTATACAGAGAAAGAATACGAAGCCCGGTATGGGAGTGAATCGCTCCAACCAGAAGTTAATCGTTAACGCGGCGGACGCGGCAACCAGGGGCCCGATGCACATGGCCGTAATTTCGGTCATGGCCAGTATGCCCGCGAAGGGCGCGTTGCGATCGCCCATGGAAATAAACATGGCAATCACGAAAGCCATGAGCTGACACAGAACGAAAAAGATCAGGACGCGCGTGAGTAACGCGCGATCAAAGCGGATCGAAACGGCGAATCGTTTTCGGATGTTCTCAAGAATACCGGACATCAATAAATGCAGCGCGGCCCGGGCCGGCGGGCGGTGGCCGCTTTCAGGCCATGGCGGTTTCGCGCTCGATGATGTTATAGAGCAAATCGCGCTTGGCGGGCTTGAAACCCGCGTCCGTGATGAAGTCCCGCGCTTTCTGCTCCGAGCGAAGCCCATGGCTCTTGCGG
>CAZGYS010000608.1:0-4230 GCA_964530305.1 uncultured Leptospiraceae bacterium | reverse complement strand
CAGGAGGCGGGAGGCCTGGCGCCCATCGTTCAATTGCGATTGCTGGACCTGCTTTCCTCCGAATCCGCGCGGGACAAGTTCTGGATTTTTGAGACATCCCGGGACCTGGGCGCCATGGCGGATGCCGGCGTTTTTCAGGCCGGCCTGCATGCCTTGCTCAAGGAAAACCTCGTACTCTTGCCGCCGGTGCGCGCCAGTCTGGACTCCGTGCCGCGCGAGGTGGAGCGCCTGCTGGAGGAGTTTCGCAATCGCCATCAGCGGGAAGTCTTCCTGGCCGAGGGCGCCCTCGATGCGATTCTGAAGTATGATTGGCCGGGGAACTGGGTCGAGCTCAAGAAGGTCCTGGAGTCGGCATTTCTCATGAGCCGCAATGGAATCATTGAGGAAATTGATCCCAGGATTGGCGGCTGGTCCGGTGTGGAGGAGGGCGATGACCTGAATCTACGCCGGCGATCCGAGGAGCTGGAAAAATCGCTCTTGCTGCGGACCTTTGCTCTCCATAGCGGCAACCAGGTTCAGATGGCGCGGACCCTGGGAATATCCCGCGGTTCCCTGCAATACAAGCTCGACAAGTATCAATTACAGTAGGGCCGCCGCCGATAGGTAATAGGCCCGATTCCATGGAAAACGTCGAATTCAAAACCAGCGCCGGCTACCTGGTCAAGGTGAAGCCCGCCAGCAATACCTGCATTGTTTTCAATGCTCGGAATGAACCCGAGGTTCTGGCCAAGCGCCAAACCATGGAGCAAACGGTTCCGTGCGTGCTTTTTATCGGGCGCGGGTTTGATATGGTCTTGCCCGTCGGTCAGTACGTGCTGGTAACCAACAACAGCCAGAAGCTGCGCCTGCCGTATCGCCTGGACGGGGCTCCCAATGCGCGCTTTGTCAATTTGAGCTGCCCCAGTCACAGCGATGAATTTCCGGTCAAGATCAGTCATTTCGAAACCGTGAAGCAATTCATGTCTCAGGAAGGCGAGGGGCATCCCTTTCGCTACATGGTGCTGGACCCCGACGTGGCGCGTATTGATGTCGTGGCCCTGCGAGTAAAAAATCAGGACGCGCAGATTCTCGTGATTCAGCGCGAGCTGGGGGCGAAGAAAAAACCGCAGTCCCGCGTGAACACGGAGCAGGTACGAGCCAACGACCTGGTCCAATCCGGGAAGGCCGGCGAGTATACTCGGAATCCGGTTTTTCTGGCTCGTATCCATCTACGTAATCTGGAGCTGGAGCACGTGAAGCAATTGCTCCTGGACTTCGATATGAACGCCCAGGAGATCGAGTTCATCCGCACTTTTCTGCAGATCATGATTCGCAATGAATTCGATAAGGCCGAGCTCACGGAGGCGAAAGCGGATCTGGAGCGCATCAACGAATTGTATCGCCTGGTTGCCTTTCTGGCCTCGAACCTCTTGATGGAGTTCGACCAGGAGATCGAGCAGCTCTCGGATGTTCCCGTGGCCAAGGACCTGGCGCAGTACGTGGGCTTACTCCGCAAGCGGGCGACGGTCAAGGACGAGGAGATCCGACTCTGGGAGTGGGAGTACCGGTTGAAGAAGACGGCCGGGCTGGAATCGTAATTTTTCGGGAGGCGAGTATCGGCAAAGCATGCTGGAAACCAGGCAATTTTTTCATGAAAATGGCAAAAATTTGCTTGAAAATGATGCTCTTTGCACTATTCTGCAACAAAATGGACCCGATTTCCATCACAGCTGCCGTGCTTAATGTGGCCGTTATGGTGTCTCCCATGGATGTCAATCCCGGGGGGCTGCCCGGCATGCGCATGGCCGTCGAGGTTCAGCGTCCGCATAGCGCGCGGGTGTCGGGTCGAATCATATCGGTTTCCAGGTCGCCGGCCGCGGGAACTTCGGGTCCGAGAAAAAACCAGGCGCGGCCCATAGCCCTGGCTCATGAAGATCATCATGGGCGCCTGGAGTCGGCTTCGGTGCCGCTGCATCGCATCGCTAAAACCAATCGCATTCATTTGAAATCAACGACGGCGGGAACCGGACGGAAACTCGCAAGCGTGGGCACGCGGGCCGGTTCCAAATCCTTGCGAATCTCCCACGGTCGGGTGCATCGGAAATCCGAGGGTTCCATGGGCAAGCGGGCGGTTGCTTCCGCGGCAAGTCGCCGGGGTATGAAGTCCGGCGGCACCCATCGCCTGACCGGGTCGACCCTGGTTGCCGTCGAATCCACCGGCCTCCGTGCCGCGGCGAGCATGCGATCAGCATCTTCTGCCCCGGGTCCCCGGAAGCGAGTGGAGTTCCTACGAGATAATTTCGCCGGTCGAATCGGCCATGAAGGCGTGGTGCCGCAAGAAGGCAAACGCCCGGCGCGAGTTTCGACCCTCAAGGCTGCTTCTATTATAGCTATAACTGGAGCATTATCCATTCATCATGGCGGGCGTCGGCGCATCGCCGCGGCCGGTGCCGGCGGGCTTCAGGTCCCGACGCCGGCGCGAGGCCTGGCCGGCAATGCGGCTGGGGACATCACCCGGCGCATGGAACGGGCAGGGGGCTCTTCATCAGAGAAGAGTTCCTACGGCGGGCCTATGCTGGAGAGGCCGATGCCGACTTTCCGAACTTTCTCCGTTGCTGTTGGGCTATCAGCTGGGGCCTTGTTGGTTCGTAGTCATGGAGCTTCCCATGCAGCCGGTCAGGGCGATGCCTGGTCGGGCAGGGGAGTCGCTTTCATCCGCGGCGATGTCGCCGGCCGGATACCGCTGAATCGCTTGGGGCATTTCACCACAACCGGCAGCTCGGCCAAGGGTCCACCATTAGCGCCGCTTCTTATATAGCTTCCTGGTAATACCGACCGGCACGACCTGCTTGTAAGCTGAATTCACGTTCATATTGCCCTGAACGCGGGCGGATGAGGTCCTAATCCCAGTTGCCCGCCATACCCGGGGGCAAAATCATGGCCACTTCGGTGAAATCAGGGCGGTATCCCTCAACTGAATTGAGATATCGACGATATACTCCGTATCAATTGTTCTACTAGTCACGGGAAGTTTTATGGCTCGAGGAAATCCAGGCGTTACCAAGTTACTCTCCAATATGCGGAAGATGATCCAGGAAGTAAACGACCAGGAGATTTGTCGTCGCCTGGATATCCTGATGAACACCGAGAAGGAAGATCTGCCTTCGCAGATGGTTCGTCGCATTCTGGATGAGCCGGAGACTTTCGACCCCAGCGAAGTTCCGGAACCATATACCCAGTACGTTAAGCACTACCTGTACATGATTAAGCGGGCGCAGCGAGAACAAATGCGTGAAGAACAGTTGGCCAGAGAGCAAGGGGTGGCTACGCCCCCTGTGCGAAAGACGTCAACCACGCGCAAGAAAACCACCGCTCGCGCGAAGACCCCCGTCGCGGGAAAGAAAACCGCCGCGACCAGTTCAACCTCCACCGGCCTTCGCAAGAAAACCACGGCCGCGAAAACTACGAAGAAGGCCGCCGGCAAGACGACCGCGAAAGCCACGAAGAAGAAAACCGGCACGACTTCCCCTCGCGTAGCCAAAAAGAAAAAGACCACCTGAAGTAGGTACGTCCCGACCAGCGGCCGGACCCCGTCGTGTGTCCGGATGTGGTTTCGCTCTACCGGATTGTGCCGCGCGCACTCGGGCTGCCCAATCCACCCAATTCCCCATGAGCACTTCGAGCGCTTTGTATCCTTTCAAATAATCGGAGGAGTGGGGTAGGGGATTCGATCCCGCGGCACTTATCTGTAAGTGCGGATCGCCCTACTTAAAAGACCGCCTCCCGGCTTATATCCGTAAAAATAACGCAAATCTCCGCCTCTTCTGAATGCTTGTTTTTCGGCAGTATTCTTGCCTGGTGTGTGGCAATTCTATTCGCCCCGAATGTGGCCGATATTTTCTCGAGGCGCCCCAATTTCGACAAATAAGACTCCCTCCCTCAAAAACCCGGCACTTATAAGGGCGGTGCCGAATACAGGGCAGGCCGGATTTTCACGAAAAATCGCCGCTGAAACATGTCTGCCGGTATATCGGCAAATAAAGTGAGGCAAGCAGAGGCGGGCTGCCGCCGGGAACATGTCCGCCGAAACGATTCGGAGCGGGAACAGGGGAGGGGCGTCCACGAAAGCGTCGGCCTGGCTCCGGGCTCACATCCCATCGTCCGGAGCCAGGCCTCCAGAGCCGGACCGGAAGCATGGGAACGGCCGCGAACGCGCGCAGCTTGCGCCGGGCTCGCCGAAAAGACGCAAAA
>CAZGYS010000607.1:0-4236 GCA_964530305.1 uncultured Leptospiraceae bacterium | reverse complement strand
CTGGGGAATTTGGAGCGCGCCACTTCCTACTACAGTGCGGCTTTGTCCGTGTGGATGCGAATTTTCGGTCCGGAGCATCCGGTCATAGCATCTATTTACACCAACCTGGGCGTCGTGCAGATGCGATTGGGTTTGTATCGTAAGGCTATTGAGTACGATCGAATCGCCTTGCGCATTCGAATAAAGCGCCTCGGAAAGAAACATCCGAGAACCGCGGACGTCTATCATAACCTGGGCATGGCCTGGTCAAATTTGGGGAAGCCGGACCGGGGAGAGAAATTGCTGTTGAAGGCTCGCGAGATTTACGTCGCGGTTTTCGGGGAAAGAGCCGTCGCCGCGGCTACTACCGATATGAATCTGGCAAATGTTTGGCGGGTGCGCGGAAACGGTGCTCGGGCCGAACCATATTGCAGACGAGCTCTCTCAATCTACCGGGCTCGTTACCGGCCCGGACATCCCAGAATTGCCGCTGCCTCTAATAATCTGGGCGCGACCCTTTCCATGCAAGGAATGCATCGTCGGGCTCTTTACTACCACCGGAAGGCCCTGGAGATTCAACTCAAAGTCCTCGGACCGGAGCATACGGATACCCTCGGGACATACATGAACATTGGAATAACGTATAATCACCTGAGGGACTACAGGCAATCCTTACGATATGTAGAAAAAGCCATTCACGGCTTGAAAAAAAAGCATGCGCCGGATCACCCGATGATCGGCCTGGGATATTTGAATCTAGGCGTAACCTTCGGGGCCATGGGTGACTATCGCAAGGCTCTACTGAATTTTCAAACAGCCGAGCCCATACTATTGAAGCATCACGGCGTAGATGATATTCGCGTGAAACGGGTTCGTTATAATATCAAGGAATGCAAGGCCCGCATCGCGATCCGAAAATAGGAGAACACCATGTCCGATGGAAACGCCCCGAACCCGACCGAACGCAAAACGGCCGTGACTATCGCTTTTATCACCGCGGCGGGTGCTGTCATAACGGCAATCGTCACGGGTATCTTTACTCTGGCTAACAAACCTCGGGAAAAGAAGCCCACGCCGCCGTCGCACGGCGGAATAAAAATACAGGGCAGTGGTAATACGGTCATCCAGGGGAACACAGGGCCCGTTAAGCATGATTCGACGGATGGCAAGTAGGTAGTTCGCGTCAGGCGCCGCTTCGGGTTGCTTCCCGGCAGAGACGGAGGTTTTCATTCATGGCGTCTTCTACGCGCCGGCGATGTTTCTCCAGTTCCTGGTCGTCTAGATTCGGTGGAACGATGATAGGTTCGCCGTAGGAAATAACGACGCGCGAAAACGGGTAGGGGATCCTCTGGTGGTCCCAGCCCTTGCCGATATACGCGCGATTGGCCTCATAGCAGGCCGGAATGATCACGGCGCCGCTCAAGGACGCGGCCAGTACCATGCCCGGTTTAACTTGAAAAGCCGGGCCCCGGGGGCCGTCGGGCACCATGGCCGCGAAACCGCCTCCACGTAAATGGCGCACCATTTCGCGCAGGGCCGGCGCCCCGCGGCGGGTGGAACTGCCCCGGATGGTTTTGTGACCCAGGGCGCCGATGATGCGCGCGAAGAGTTCGCCCCAGCCCCGCGCGGAAACAAGCGCCGCCCCGCCGCCTCCGGGCTCTTCTCCCGCCAGCGCGGGCGCGAAAAAGATATTGGCGTGCCACACGGCGAAGATACGGGCCTTGCCGTCAAGGCGGACGCCGTCGCGATGCTCCCGGCCGATTTCCGTGATGCGGCAGGACATAAGCAGGAGGCGATAGCCCAGGGCAATGAGCGGAGCCAGTACCCCGGGGAGGAGCTTTTTCAGGCGCTTGCGAATGGCGCGGTCGCTCCTAGAGATCCGCGATGGGACGCGGCACGGCCACGGCTTCCCGGGACATGGGCGATTCCATGACGCGGTATTCGGTACGACCGTCGGGGGTTTTCACGGCCACGCGATAATACGCGGCCACGGCGAAATAGTAAGTGCGATTGTTGCGCAGGAAGGGCATGCGCTTGCCCGGGCTCGGGTTGCGCGCCGCCCGACGCATGGAACGGACCATGTTGCGTTCGATGAGCGCGTTGGTTACCTTCAAGCGCACGCGACCCCGCACCCGACGCTTGAAGGCGCGCGGGCGAATACGGCGCATGCGTTCTTCCTCGCGAGTGAGGGGCAGTTCACGGCGATAGCGAATGGGGACCAGCTTGCCCATGGCGTCCGCGCGGACCGTGAGGCGACCCGTGTATTCGCCCGAGCGCGGTCCGTAGTAGACATAGTAACCGCCCTCGGCCCGCACGGCGGACTCGGGATTCTGAAACCATTCCAGGCAAACCTGCTCCGACAGATGACAGGTCTTCTCTTCCCGCGATTCACCGGCGATGACGCGGATGGCGCGGGGGCGCACCGGTGCCTGGTAGGGCGTCCAGTGCAAGGCCACGTTCCTGAGTTCCGGCGTTTTACCGCCCGCGGGGTCGGCGCGCAACTCGGCCTTGTATTGAAAAAAGGAAAACGCGGGTATGTTCTTCGCCGTGCGATAAACGAACTTCCAGGGCAACATGGCCGCCGGGGTGTCCGCTTGAAAGGGACGCGTTGAATAGCGAATCCAGAGTTTCACCGCGGAGCCGGCCGGCGTCCGGGCGTCATAACCCAGGCGAGCACTGCGCGTCAGACCGCGGTTGGGAATCATGAAGACATTGGATTGCACCGAGCCGATCTTTTGATTGCCCGTGTCGTGGATGTAGTCGTACTTCAAAGGAGAGTAGGCGCTGGAGGCTATGCGTCCGGAGCCCTCGTAAAATCGCCGCGCGATGCGAAACTCGTCGATCTGTCCGAAATAGGATTCGCCGATGACCAGCGGGGAACGATCCAATCGCCCGAACCCGGCCTTCCAGATGCCCCGTCCGTCCGCGGCGAAGCGTACGCGCTCTTCGCGCCCGTTGAGATACAGTACCAGTTTGCCGTCGCTTTCGCGATAGCTGACCAGGACGTGGGTCCAGTGATTTCCCCGCAGGGCCGTGCGGGATCGCAATTGAATCGTACGCGGGCGAGCTTTCGCGTCGCGAAACAGGTTATGGGCCGTGAAATGCAGCATGCGATCCTGAATGTAAATCTCCATGCCGGTGCGCAGTCCCAGTTCCAGGGACGACTGCAGACCGGTCTTACGAAACACCAGCGCGCGGGGCGCGAAGTGCACCGGTTTCAGCCACATCTCCAGGGAAAAATCGCCCAGAGGCCCCGAACCGGGCCACAGTTCCTCGGGTGAGTCCACGATGATGCGATTCTCCGGTCGATTGAAGAGCGCCGAGCCCTTACCCACTTTGCCGTCGCCCGAAAAAATGTAGGAGGAACGACGAATGCGGTAATTGCCGGCCGCGTCCTTGAGGATCATGGGGACGGGGGTATCGAAGGTCAGGTGCAAAAGATTGTCCGCGCTGCCGGTGTGGGACAGGGCGCGCAGGGCCAGGGCTCCGTTACGGCGATGGACGCCCTTCATGGTCAGTTCCCAGTCGGACTTGCTCGCGGCGCCGATTTCCAGTCCGAATAATATGAGGAGCAGTACCGCCGCGGTCGCCGCCGGTTGCATGGTTCGAGGATTCACCCTCTATTTATCGGAATTTCGGGGGGAATGGAAAGTAAGAATCAGTCGCAGGCGGAATTCGCCCGGCAATCGCCGTAGGAACTCATACCGGGCCAGCGCCAGGGGCTCGAAAAGGCGCTCCCTGGGCCCCTGATTTGTAGGAGTTCCTACGGTTTTTGGGCCCGGAGGCGGTGGGGAGCAGCTTTTCGGGGGTTTTGGGCCGAGCTCCCGGAAAAAAGAGTCCCACCAGCGGACGACCAGTTGCTGCCTTTCCAGCCGGAGCCGACGGACGAGCTTCAGGGAGCGGGAGGGATCGCCCAGCAGGGAACCGGACTTGCGGGCCTGTCGGATGTGCAAATCAACGGCCGAGTCCAGGCGGGCCGCGGACAAGCGCCAGGCGTTTAACTGGTTGCGGGAAGTCGCCCGCCAGTAGCGCAGGAGGGCCGGTCTTTTCGGGGCCGGCGCGGCGCGAAAGAACGCACAGGCCCGGGTTCGGCGGGCGGCCAGCAGTACGCGCGTGCGTTTTTCCAGTTTGCCCGCCGCGGCGATGATCAAGCTTCGATCCATCAAGGGCGCCGAAAACAGGTCCAGCATTTCCCGCCGGTCGGCCGCGCCGGTGGTGGTCTCAAAGGGCGTGGGCATCAAAAAGAATAGTCTTCCC
>CAZGYS010000606.1:0-4239 GCA_964530305.1 uncultured Leptospiraceae bacterium | reverse complement strand
GGGCACCCGCCGCTGGAAAGAGGGCGGCGGCTACGAAGGCGATTTCAAACACGGAAGAATGCACGGCCGGGGGGAGCTGATCTTCGCGGACGGCCAAAAACGGAGTGGGCGCTTCGAAAACGGCGCCTTCATCGGCGACATGGGCATCACCAACTTTCTATTCAGTAGTCAGAACTGCGCCGGCACCCAGACCGCCTGCGCTTCCGCTCCGGCCGGCAATACGCCGAACCCCTTCGAGGTTTCCGTCGAGAACTCGGACAAGGTCGATCAATACACGCACCTGCTGGCGGTTCCCGGGCGACGCGATTGGACCGACGCAACCGTCCTGCGCGGCAAGGAATTGTTCAACCAGATCGGCTGCGCGAAATGTCACATTCCTCAAATCGTTACCGGGGAACTGGACGGCTTTCCCGAGGTTTCCAATCAGACCATCTATCCCTACACGGATATGCTTTTGCATGATATGGGTCCGGATCTGGCCGACGGGCGTCCGGATTTTCTGGCTACCGGCCGGGAGTGGCGCACGCCGCCCCTGTGGGGCATCGGCTTGATTGAAATCGTCAACGGCCATGACAATCTCATGCACGACGGACGCGCGCGGGGTTTCAAGGAGGCGATTCTCTGGCACGGCGGGGAAGGCGAGGCATCCCGCGAAGCGTTCAAAAACCTGGAGCGTAGCGACCGCGAAGCCATCGTAACTTTCTTGAGGTCGCTTTGATGCGATTCGCGCGAGCGGCTCTTCGTTCCCGCGTCGACTCGACGATGCGACGGAGCATGACGGCGGTCCTGTTTTCTTGTCTGGTGCTTACATCAGTTAAATGCGGAGAGAACTTTCTGGGGGACGCCGTCGCGCCCTTCTTTGTCGCCGGGTCGTCCAACCAGGATATTCTGAATAATCTCGCCGGTAACGTGATCACGGCCGCGTATCGTAATCTGGAAACGGATGTCGCGGCGTTGAATACCGCCGTGCAGGCCTATAACACCAGTCCGTCCACCACGACGCTTTCCACCGCGCGGGAACGATTCATCCAGGCGCGGCAACGCATGAAGGAAGTGGAGCCCTTTTTCTTCGGGCCCTCGGCGAATTTCCTGCTCGATGCAAGTCTGGATAATTTCATGCGCAACTTTTCGCCGTGCAATACAACCAGCGATTGTTCCACCTCGGTGGACGGACACATCGCCGGAAGCGATACCCTGAACGCGGCTTTCATTTCCAATCAGGGCGTGCGCGTGAAGGGTTTGCCGGCCATCGACTATCTACTCTATGATAACGGCTCGGGATCGAATACTCTCGCCGACGTCGACACGGCGTTGACCGGGCGACGTCTGAGCTACCTGGTACTCATCGCCGCGAACGCGGCCGAAGTCGCGACGCGACTACGCCAGGGCTGGGATCCCGCGGGGCTTAACTTTCAATCGGAATTGTCTACGGCGGGGAGAGGCAGCACGACCTATACCACGGAGTTACAGGGACTATCCATTCTCGTCTCAGCCATGCTGACCATGAACTCCAGTATTATTGACGCGAAGATCGGTTTCCCCGCCGGCTTCACGGTTAAGTCCGGCGGTACGACTCACCTGAACGACGTGGAATCGCCGTATTCCGAAAATTCCCTTACGGACGTGCAGAGCAGTCTGGGAATGCTCATCTCCCTGTATACCGGCGAATATGGAACGAGCACCGGAGCGGGTCTCGGGGAACTGGCGCGTCGACAAAACGCGGCGTTGGATACTAATTTGCTGGCTCAATTCGAGGCGATTCGCGCGGCGTTGATTGCCCTCAAGGCCAAACATGTCACGCTGACCGCGGCCATCACCAATAACAATGACGAAGTCCGGGCCGTATATGAATTGTTTCGAACCCTGCGCATAACCCTGGGAACGGATCTCGTGGCCACATCCGGCACGAATCCCGGTGTCAGTCCCAATGACGGCGATTAAGCGATACCTTACCGGTTTTGTTCATGGCCGCGAAGACGCGCGGGTCGTGGCATTGTTTCGAATTATCTTCGGCGCGCTCATGTTCGTGCTCGTCGCACGGTATTTCGCCCATGGCTGGATTGACGCCTACTTTATTCGGCCCGAGTTTCATTTTAAATACTATGGTTTCGCCTGGGTTCGTCCCTGGCCGCCCGCGGGAATGTATGTTCACTTCGCGCTGATGGGGGCACTTGCGCTGAACGTCATGGCGGGGCTTTTCTATCGGTTCAGCATTATCGCCTTTACGGTTTTGTTCAGCTACTTTTTTCTGCTGGATGTAACCATCTACCTGAATCATTACTACCTGGTCTGCTTGCTGTCGCTGCTCATGTGTTTCATCCCGGCTCACGGCGCCTGGAGTCTGGACGCCGTTCGCAAGCCGGCTCTTCGCGCGGAACGAATTCCCGGACTCGCTCTGAATGTTCTGCGTCTGCAATTTTGTATCGTTTACTTCTTCGGCGGCATCGCCAAGTTGAAT
Source organism: uncultured Leptospiraceae bacterium (assembly GCA_964530305.1). Classification (GTDB taxonomy): domain Bacteria; phylum Spirochaetota; class Leptospiria; order Leptospirales; family Leptonemataceae; genus CAZGYS01. The sequence goes on along the minus strand of CAZGYS010000606.1, from coordinate 1,781 downwards.
GGAGACTGGTTGTTGGCCGCCCAACCCCTGCGCATCTGGCTGGCCGGTCGGACGGATCTGTTTCTGATCGGACCCGCGCTGGCCGTGCCCGCTACGGCGTATTTGTTCGCCTGGGCCGGCATGCTTTTCGATTTGATTGTGCCTTTCGCGCTGTGGAATCGTCGCGCGCGTCGGCCGGCCTTCGTCGTGCTGATTGTCTTTCATCTGTTGACCCGCTTGCTGTTTCCCATCGGGATGTTTCCCTGGCTTATGATTGGCGGAGCCGTTTTGTTCGTTTCCGGCGATTGGTTTGCGCGTCGGGGCGGGACCACCGAGCAGGCAACCGACGCGAACGGGCACGTTCATGGGGCGAATCGCCCGCTCAAGTGGTTCCTGACACTCTGCGTTCTACTCCAGGTCCTGATTCCATTGCGATTCGTTTTATATCCCGGAGACATTCGCTGGCGGGAAGAGGGTTTTCGCTTCGCCTGGCGCGTCATGGTCATGCAAAAAAGCGGACTGGCCGAATTCACCGCGGCGGGGCGCGCCCTGGACCCGAGTGCGCATCTCACGCCCTTCCAGATTCAGCAAATGAGTACCCAACCGGATCTGATTTTGCAATTCGCCCACTACCTGGGAAAAAAATACGGAGGCCCGGTGCATGCCCGGGTCAGGGTTTCCGTGAACGGCAGGCCCAATCGCCCCTTGATTGATACGGAAACGAACTTGCTGGGGGAGCGGGACGGCTTTCGCGCGAAACCCTGGATTAGGGCGCATCCGAAAATCGAACGTCTCAGGAAGAACGGCGACCGAGTTCAGCGTGGATCCGCAGACGTTGAACGCGCAGGTTTGGTCCGGCGGCCTGAACGGCGTAGCGCAGGCGGTCGGTAATTTCCTGCGCGATGATCAGGCCCAGCACTCTTCGCCCGCGTAGATTGCGACTGACCCAGCCCATGTAGCGGCAGATTTGTCCCACCGCCTCGTCCACGCCGCGCCGTTTGATTTCGATTACGAGCAAATCGCCCTCGCGGGTACGCAGGAGCATGTCGATTTCACCCGCCGAGCGCGTATTAAATTTGCCCAGGTTATGCAGGCCCTGGCGACGGTCGTCATAGACTTCCAGGGGCCCCAGGCCCAGTTCGCGCAATCCATTGCGCTGCAAATTGCGAAACAGCCAGCGATGCAGGTCCGCTTCCAAAAGCAGGTTCACGTCCAGGGGAGTTTCGCCTTCCGGCGGACGAGGCGTGGGGCGTCGAGATCGGGGGCCGGGTTCCGGCCGGTGATTCGGCACGGGTACTTGCGCTCGCGCCGGCCCGGGCGATGCGCGCAGGCCGTACTTGCCGCCGGCGCATGCTTCGAATCGCCCCTCGCGGTGAGCGGCGTGGGCTCGCAAAGTACTCTCCAGGCTGAGCCAGGCCTGTTCCTGAATCTCGTGGTGGAGGTTCAGCTCGCGAATGAGCCCCCATAATTTATGGGGTTGCATGGGATGTCCGGCATGGGACAGGGCGATGGCTGCTGCCTGCGAAAGCTCCATTGAGATCCTTATTTTTATTTACGGATGGTCGGAAACGGATCTGGAGCGCCGGATGAGAAAGCGCGTCCCCGACGGCGAAAAGAAATGTGTAAATGTTGAAGGTCGGTCAGGTGTTGGTCAGGCAGCCCTTGATGACCCGCGTGATTTCGGAAGCTTCGCGGCGAGACATGGAACCGCTGATGACGGCCTGACCGTCGGGGATGGCCGTGTGAATACTGGGAATCACGATGACGCGCCCGCGCCAGACGATGGCCAGGCGGCGTCCCAG
>CAZGYS010000605.1:0-4256 GCA_964530305.1 uncultured Leptospiraceae bacterium | reverse complement strand
TCAAGGGTGTTCTCGGACATGGCGGGAAACAAAGCCATGATGGCGTCGCCGATGTATTTCTCGATGAATCCGTCGTGGTTTAAGATCAAAGGCGTCACGCGACGTAGGTAGGAATTAAGAAATTCAAAATTTTCGCGCGGACTCATGTCCTCGGACAATTCCGTAAACGAGCGAATGTCGGAGAAGAGCAATTGCATTTCGGCCTGGGTTTGATCGCCCAGATTGATCTGGCGCACGTCGGTCTTGCCCAGTTGTTCAAAGAAGGTCATGGGCACGAAGCGCGCGATGGCGCGATTCGTCTCGGCCAGCTCCGCCGCTTTTTGTTCCAATTCGTTTGAGAGCAGCCGCCTCGATGTGAAGACGCGCGAAATGGTCACGGCCAGCACATAGGATTGGCCGAGGATGAATATGAATAGTCCGGGAAACATCAAGTCCACGCCGGCCGTGGCCGCGTTGGAGTAAACCAGGTCGTTGATGGCGGTCCCCACGAGAACCAGGCCGGCCGCGAAGGAAATCCGGGCGCCGGTTTCGCGTCGCACTATGGCTCGAATCCACAGGACGATGGTCATGAGAATCCAGGGCAGCGTATAGAGCTGGAACGCGGTGAGAGTCAGGGGATAGACGTACACCGGCGTAAATATTACGATCAGAGTGCCAAGAATGGGAACGGGCCAGTTCAAATAGTTTAACAATCGTTCCCGGGGGTCGTGAAAGACGGCCGTCAGGAAGGAAACGAAAAGAGGTACCGCCACGTAGAACGAAATATAGTTTACGCGATGACTGATACCCCAGGGAAAGTCGGGCCACCACCGGCCGATGAGGAACTGAGAGTTAACCAGTAAGCGAACGAAACAGACCAGGCAGAGGATCGCGAAAATCATGGACGCGCGGTCGCGGCGATTGGTTAGAAACAAACCCAGATGATAGAGACTCATCAATAGGATGCTGCCGGCCAGGAAGAGATCCAGCGCTATATCGCGGGTATCCAGCGCGATGATGTCCGGCTCCAGGCCCAGCTGCATGCCGCGCCACGGGCCTCCCTTCCGTGAACCGAAATACGAAACGCGCATGGTCAAGGAGAGCACGTCACTCGAGAGCGTCGGTATGTGAGCCGTGCCGGTCCGGTACTGAGAGGCATGGGTTGCACGTTTTTCGCCCAGCCTGCCGACGGACCAGATTTCGCGATTGTCCGCCGTAATCCGAACGGCCGTGGCGAACGTCGGTAGTCTGAGTTCCAGCGGCAACTCCCGGCTGTCGGGCGGCAGGAGAATGCGAACATGGTACGTGGCGAAACCATCCGGAAACTTTCCGGGAACCGGCGCGAAAGTACTCACGGAATCGAAGTCCTTGCCGTCCGCGAAACGGTTGGCCAGGTGAAACCAATCGCCGTCCAGCGAAACGACGCCGTCCGTGCGAAAATTCCATTGTCGCAGATCCAGTACGCCTTTTTCCACGCGGGGAGCCGGACGCGAATCGCCCGTATCGCCGCAACCCGCGCCAGGCAACCCGATAAGCATCGCCGCGGCGAAAACCGAAACCGCGAACCGTGCGGCGGAATTCATTTTCATGACGCCCGGCCCCGTGCTTTCCTGGTGCGTTCCATGTAGATTTGCGCGGCCTTGTCGGCCGGATTTCGGGCCAGGACGCGACTCATGGCTTCTCCGCAGGCGACCATGTCTCCCGACGAATAGGCGAAGATGCCGCGCTCGAAGTCCGCGCGAGTTTCGTGAAAAAGTTCGATTCGGTCGGGGGGAGCTCCGTTGAAGACCTCGAATACGCTGACGCGGGCTTTTTTGCCCTTGACCACGACGGAATCCACCATGCGCACCAGGTAGTCCCGCGTATTGGTCAGACCCTTAAAGACGGTTTCGCTCATTAGAATGTATGAATCATAAACCCGCGTGAGGGCTTCGATGCGCGCGGCGGTATTGACCGCGTCCGAGATAACCGTCCCGTCCATGCGTTCACGGGCGCCGATGGTGCCCAGCATCAGGCGCCCGCTATGCAATCCGACGCCGATGCGAATGGGCGCATAACCGGTGCGTTCCCGTAGCTGATTGTAGATGCGAATGCGCTCCTGCATGGCGATGGCCGCCTCCAGGGGATCCATGGGGCCCTCCGGAAACAAAGCCATGATGGTATTGCCGATGTACTTATCGATAAAGCCGCGATGCTCGCCCACCACCGGCGCGATGCGCTCCAGATAAGAATTCAGGAAGCGAAAGTTCTCATCCGGCGATAACTGTTCGGAGAGCTCCGCGAACGAGTGCATGTCCGCGAAGAGGATACCCATTTCCGTTTCGATCTGGTCTCCGAGATCAATTTCGCGAATGTCTTCCTTACCCAGTTGTCGTAGAAACGCGGACGGCACGAAACGAGCAAGGGCCTCGTTGGTTTCCTGGAGTTCGCGCGACTTTTTCTCCAGGCGCGGCATCAGCCGGGCAACCGCCTCAAAGGCCGCGCTGAAAGTCGCGGCCAGGACATAGGACTGGCTGAGCATGAAAATAAAGAGAGCCGCCGCGCTCAATTCCACGGATTGGATGACGCGTTCGGCGTAGAGTACGTCGTTTATCAACGCCCCCACGAGCAGCAACCCGGCTCCGGCCGAAACCAGGGCGCCCTTGCGCTGGTTGATTACGGCCCGAACCCACAGCGTGACGGCCATGGCCAAACCCAGCGCCGCGAATACGTGATAGTACTTTAAGAAAGACGTATAGAAGGTAACGGGCGTGAAGACCACGACCATGCTGAACAAGATGGGAATCGGCCAGACCAATCGCGCCAACATGCGTCGCCGGGGATCCGCGAAAGCCGTCAGCAAGAAATGGCAGAAAAGCGGCACGGCCAGATAGTATGTAAGATAGGATCCCTGATGAGTCGGTCCCCAGGGAAAGTCCGGAAGAAAACGACCAAAAACGAATTGGGAACGCAGCGTAATACGCAGGGTTATCAGGAGACAAAACAGACCGAAGAGCAAGGAGGCATGGTCTTCGCGGCGTGCTCCGAATAAGCTCAGATGATAGAGGCCCATAATCAAGAGGGCGCCGATGAGTATAAGATCCAGCGTTAGCCCGCGCATCTCCATGCTTTTGATTGCCGTTTCCGTCCCCAGATGAATCGGTTTCCAGAGTCCGCCGTTACGGTCCTCGAAATTGCTGACCTGTGCGATGAGCTCGATGGAATTGTTCGCGTTGCCGGCGCGAATGGATGCAATGCCCGTACGATAGTCGGGGGTATGAGTCTCGGGCGATTTGCCTACCTTGCCGGCCTCGAATACAATGCGCCCGTTGGCGAAGAGGCGTAACGCGGAGGACGCCGTGCTTAACTTTAGATCCAGGGTACGTCCTCGAAGGGCTTCGGGCAACAGCACGACCAGGCGATAGGTTGCGAACCCATGAGAACCCATGGGACTACCGTTGCTCTCGAGCTCATTCCAGAACCCCGGGACTTGAGCCGCAATCGGCGATACGTCGGAGAATTGGCCGGGAGCGAGCAGGCGCCCGCCGTAGAATTCCCAGTCGCCCGCTAACTGAACCGTTTGTCCCTTGAGATTGTGGGAACGCAGGTCCAGGACGCCTTTTTCCGCGCGGGGCGCGGAATCGGTCCCCGGCCCGCCGCATTGTAATAGTATGCAAACCAGGAGCGCCGGGAAATACCGAGGATTAATATATGGGAAGGGGCCGTTCACGCGGGTAGTTACCATGGCTTCGGCCGGCAAAAATGCAAGCGGAAATCGCCTGACTTAAGGACGCTACGGGGAGCGCGTCATGAATTCGTCAAACTCTGGTTCGACGCGCTTCCAGTTTTTCCAGGTAGTACTTCGCGGCGAGATCGCCGGGATCCCGTTCCAGTACGGCGCGCATGGCCTCGGCGCCTTCGCGCCATTGTCTTTCCTCGAAGGCATGAATGCCGCGTTCAAAATCGGACTTGGTTTCCATGAACAGTTCGATCACGTGCTCCGGTCGGCCGTTGAAAACTTCATAGAGTCGAACGCTTTCCTCCGCGCCCGCGGCCGGTCCCAGTTTACCGACCATGCGAAAGTGATATTTGTCCGCGAGTCCCGGCGCGTTCATGATGGTTTCGCCCGCCAGGATGTCGGCGCCGAAGACCTTGGTTAAGGCTTCGATCCTTTGAACCACGCCCACGGCCTTGCTGATTACCGTCCCGTCCATGCGATCTTGCGCGCCGATGGTGCCGAGCATCAGCCGGCCCGCGTGCAAACCGACGCCGGCCTGGATGGGCACGTAACCCTTCTT
>CAZGYS010000604.1:0-4262 GCA_964530305.1 uncultured Leptospiraceae bacterium | reverse complement strand
TGGTTCGTCCGAAATCGCGCGCAGTATCGAACCGACCATAACCAGGGCCGGCGGTCTGGTCGTTACGGAAGCCCCCGTCCAGGACATCATCGTGGAAAACAATCGCGCCCTGGGCGTACGCCTGGAAGACGGCCGCGAGATTCGCGCGGAAAAAGTCATCAGCGCGGCGGGGTTTCACAATACCTGCATGAAAATGTTGCCGGAGGACGTCCGAAGCAAGTACGGCTTTCGCGCCAAGGCCGAAAAGATCAAGTCCTCCATCGGTCACCTGGGTCTCTACATTGGATTAAATGAAAGCGCCGCGGACCTTAACTTGCCCAAAGGCAATCTCTGGCTGTACGCGGGCTACGATCACGACCAGTCCATGCGCGAATACAAGGGACCGGACTCGGAATTCCCCATCGTCTACATCTCGTTTCCCTCTTCCAAGGATCCGTCCTGGGAAAAACGTCACCCGGGTAAAGCTACCATCGAAGTGGTGGCGCCGGCGCCCTACGATTGGTTTGAGAAATGGGAAAACGAGGCCTGGCGCAAACGCGGCACGGAATACGAGGACTTCAAGAGCCTGCTTTCGGATCGCTTGCTGGAATACGTCTATCGGGAAGTGCCGCAAGTCAAGGGGCGTATCGCCTATCACGAGCTTTCCACGCCGCTGTCGACGCGTTACTTCAGCAACTACAGTCGCGGGGAGCTCTACGGACTGGAACATACGCCGGAGCGTTTCGCGCAGGCCTGGTTGCGGCCCCGGACCCCGGTGAATGACTTGTTCATGACCGGTCAGGACATCCTTTGCTGCGGCGTGGGTTCCGCCATGGTGGCCGGAATCATGACGGCAACGGCGGTACTCGGCCCCGGTTCGGTTTCGCTGCTGCCCGAAGTGCTGCGCGGCCGGTCCGCGAAGACCGAGCCCGAGCAATCGCCCCGAGAAACGAAGGCTCCCGTCGGCGCGAAAATTTAGATGCCCGACCCGGCCGGACCTTGAAAACTGGCCGGACCATGCCTTTAACCGGTGAAGCCGCGCCACTGGCCGTCTCGGACGGCTCCCTGAAGGAACTCTCACGGCGGAACTGGGACGTCGTCGTCGTGGGTGCCGGTCATAACGGTCTTGCCTGCGCGGCGTATCTGGCTCGCGCGGGCAAAAAGGTTCTGGTTCTGGAAGCCCGGGAAATCGCCGGCGGCGCCTGCACCCTGCGCGAGACCTGGCCGGGATATCGCGTATCCCCCTGTGCCTATCTGGCCGGACTGCTGCATCCCCGGGTCATCGCGGAATTGGAATTACCCCGTCGAGGTTTTCGCTGGATGCCGGCCCATCAGGGGCTCTTCGTTCCGTTCGAAGACGGTCGGTACATTCAATTGTACGAAGACGACGAGCGTTGTCTGGCCGAGGTAAAGCGTTTCGCGCCGGATGATCTGGAAGGATATCGCGCCATGGGGGACGTCATGACGCGCCTGCGCGAAGCACTGCGGCCCGAGGGCGATGACGACTTGTGGCTGTACGCTCCGCCTTCGCGGGAAGTGCTGGAAAATCGCCTGGGCGAAGACGATGAAGCGCTCAACCTGCTCCTGCGCTGGTCCATGTTCGAATACGTGGACCGTTATCTGCAAGACGAGGCCCTCCGGGACGCCCACCTGGGTCAGGGCGTCATCGGTTCGCGGTCGTCTCCTTTTGAGCCCGGTACGGCTTCCATCAACTTTCATCATTCCAGCGGGCGCATGGGCGGTGGTCCGGGCACCTGGGGTTTCGTTCAGGGCGGCATGGGTCTGGTTTCCAAATACCTGGCCGACGCCGCCCGCGAAGCCGGCGCGTCCATCGTCCTGGGTACGCCCGTCCCGCGAATTATTCCGGGCAAGGGGGTTGAGCTTGCCGGGGGTGATGTGATTCACGCGCCTGTCGTCGTCTCCAACGCGGATCCGCGCACGACCCTGGATTTACTGGGCGACGCGGCCGATTCGAACTGGCGTGAACGGGTGTCGGCGATTCCCATGACCGGCGCCGTCTTGAAGATGACTTTGGCGTTAAAGGAGCCGCCGCGCTTCAAGGCGCGCATGGGAATGGATGATTCCCACCTGCGGGGTCAGATGAATACGCCCCTGACCGCCGAACAATGGCGGCGGGGTCACGCCCGCATGGAACAAGGCGATTTGCCGGAAAAACTCTGGTGCGAAATGTATCTACAGAGCATGTCGGACCCGAGCATCGCGCCGGAGGGACGTCATCTCATGAGTATATTTGCTCAGTACGTGCCCTATGAATTCGCGCGGGGCGATTGGAATTCCAGGCAAAATGAAGCCGCCCGCCTGGCTCGCGACGCCGTCGGCTCGCTTTGCCTGGACTTTGATGATTCAATCGAGGCAAGCGAAATCATGGGACCGCCCGATATCGAGCGCGAAATCGGACTCCATGGCGGACACATCTTCCAGGGCGAGATTCTGCCGGACTACATGTGGGACCGGCGCCTGGAATATGAAACACCCATGGAGGGCGTCTACCTTTGCGGCGCGGGAACCTATCCGGGCGGCAGCGTCATGGCGGTCAACGGACGTAATGCGGCTTTGCGGATTCTGAATCGCCTTCCGGAAGCTCGCTGAACAAGACCTCAGGTTTCGATATCGTCGTCGCGTGCTCTTTCGACTTGCAGGCACATACCGCCCGCGGCATGTACGCGAATGGCGGTCCCTTCGGGCAGTGCATCGCCGCCGGCTTCGTCTCGGGAAACCAGCTCGGCCTGCCAGAGTTCGCCTCGGACGCGCACGAAACCCCGGGGACTCAAGGGGCGGACTACGACGCCCCTTTCGCCGATCAGTTTTTCCCGGGCGGCCTTACGATTGGGCGAATAGGCGTCCTTGACGAAGGGATACATGACGATGTCCTTCACAAGCCAGCCCAGCCAGATGAGCGCGGCCGTGGTAAAGGATACGACGTCGCGCTCCAGAAGCATCCACAGGATAAAACCGATTACCGTCAGACCGGGAATCTGGAGCAGGCAATATCGAACCAGGGTCTCGTTTGCGGAGAGACGTTTCAAAACAGTTCCTTCGATTCGAAGCTGTACTCCGGAAAGTAATCGAAGAAAAGCGTGCGGGGAACGACGCGATAACCCAGGCCGTACTTATCGATGAATTCGTCGGTGTACTGGACTTCGGGCGTCAGGTGAAACGGGATGCTGTTTTCAAACTCGTGAATGTGTTCGATCTTGACGGGCATGTCCGGCGTGAGCTGGGTCTTGAGCAGATTCCAATCGTGCTTGAAACGCAATGGATTGGGACGCACGTCACGGGCACGTTCCTCCAGCATGATCAATCGCTTCAAGGGACAACCACTGTCCGAGTAAGGTACCAGATTGACCTTGACCAGCACGTTTGCCAGGCCCAGCGGCTCCCAGACCATGAGGCCGCGGCGATTCTTGATACGCGCCAGGCGAATATCCTCGGTGAGTCGGTCCAGGGAGAGATTGCGGCCGTGATGAGCGGCGCCGAATTCGCCCTCCCATAACCAGCGATACATGTCCCGCGCCTTGAGATCCGAGTAGTTCTCCAGAAACCACTCGGCCATCTTGTTCTTCAGCTCATTAAGGTCTTCGTCGTCCTGCTGGTAGGCTTCGTACATAAGGGCGATTCAGCTTTCGTTTTCTTGATTCGGTTCGTCCGAGGCGGCGTCCACGCGCAGGCCGTGTTCCTTGCCGGTAAGCAAGCGTTTGAGATTGTCGATATGGCGAGCGTAAACGAAGACCACCGCCGCGATGCATAGAATCAGCAGGGGCAGGTTCGCCGGATACCAGGGCTCGTCCTTGAGAATAAAATAATTCACGGGCAACATGGCCGCCCCCACCAGGCTGCCCAGGGAGAATTTTCGAAAAACGGCAATCATGAGGAAGGCCGTCGCCGCGGCGATTCCGGTTCCGAAGGGAAAGACCATGAGTAATACGCCCAGGAAAGGCGCCACGCCCTTGCCGCCGCGGAAATTCAAATACGGCGTGAAAATATGACCGGCGGCGGCGCAAATTCCCATAATGACCGGAAACCAGCCGGCGGCCAGATCGCCTTGACCATGGGCCGTCAGTTCTCCCAGGTAAACCGCCAGGGCTCCTTTCCCGGCGTCCAGGGCGAATACCAGCAGACCCGGACCGGGGCCGACCGTGCGAAAGACATTGGAGGCGCCCGGGTTGCCGGAGCCGTGCTCGCGGATGTCGATGCCCTTGAACAATCGCCCGGCGATGTAGGCGAAGGAAATCCCACCCAGCAAGTAGGCGCAAAAAGGCATG
>CAZGYS010000603.1:0-4264 GCA_964530305.1 uncultured Leptospiraceae bacterium | reverse complement strand
CCATGGTGCTCCTGGTACGCATGGCGATGAACGCCGTGGACGGCATGCTGGCGCAAGAGCACCACATGCAAAGTCGCCTGGGAGCCGTGCTCAACGAAATGGGCGACATGGTCTCGGACGCCTTTCTATATTTGCCCTTCGCGCTCGTCATATCGCCGACCCTGGTAATCGCCTTCGTTTTACTGGCGATTCTATCCGAGACCGCCGGCATTCTGGGCCTGACCATCGGCGGCGACCGCCGTTACGACGGCCCCCTGGGCAAGAGCGATAGAGCCCTGGTTCTGGGGGTCATGGCCCTTGCAATCGGATTGGGAGCGGAAATCACGACCGAACCCGTCGCAGTTTTTGGAATATATCGCGAGGTCGGCATTGCGATGTTCAAAGCAATCTGGCCCGCGGCGACTTTCGCGCTGATGAACATCTTGCTGATAGTTACCATATTCAATCGCATTCGCCGTGCCCTGGCGCAAGTTCCCGTTGGGGAGGTAAATCATGATACCGTCCACTAACAATGTACACACCGCCGCGTTCAACATCCCCATTCACATTGATCTGTCCATTCCGGTGACGTTACCGGAGGGCGTGCTGTGGGGGCTGGGCGTCGTCTATCTCGTGCTTGTTCTGGCTTCGGCCATCGTCTTTACCATGGGACGACTTCGGCCAGAAGCCGACTTTGAGGAGCTCCGCCTTCGCATTCGCTCCTGGTGGGTGATGGTGCTCATCTTTACCGCGGCGCTGGCCATTTCGCGCCTGGTTTCCCTGGCTTTCATGGCGGCGTTGAGTTTTCTGGCGCTGAAGGAATACCTCTCCATCACGCCTCTCAGACGCGCGGACCGTATCGTCGTGCCGCTGCTCTATTTGTGCATCCCGCTTCAGTTTTACTGGATTCATCTGGGCTGGTACGGCATGTTCATCGTCTTCGTGCCGGTGTACGCGTTCCTTCTTATCCCGCTGGTGATGGTCTTGATTGGCAGAACCGACGGCTTCCTGCGCGCGGCGGCGAACTTTCACTGGGGCGTCATGACGACCGTCTTCTGTCTCAGCCACATGGCCTTTTTGCTGGTGTTGCCGCCTTCGGACGGAATCGTCGCGGGGGGCGCCGGGTTGGTCTTCTTTCTGGTACTGCTCACCGAAGCAAACGACGTGCTGCAGTTCCTGAGCGGCAAGGCCCTGGGCAAGCGTAAGATCGTTCCCCTGGTGAGCCCGAAGAAAACCTGGGCCGGTATGATCGGCGGCATGATCGGCACGACCACGCTGTCGTACTTCATCGCGCCCTATCTAACGCCTTTCAGCGAATGGCAATCCGCGGCCGTGGGCGCATTGATTGCCTTCGCGGGTTTTTCCGGGGACGTCGTCGTCTCGGCCGTGAAGCGCGACTTGCGTTTGAAAGACAGCGGCGATTTGATCCCCGGTCACGGCGGCGTACTGGATCGAGTGGACAGCCTGATTTATACGGCACCGGTCTTTTTCCATTTCGTCTATTACTTTCACTATTGAAGCTCAAGGAGGCGAACCATGCTACAGTTTCTCTTCTTCCTGGTTTTCGTGCGACCGCTGGTGCTCTGGCTCATCGGCGTGTCCGTACTCAATCGCGTACGCCTGCCCCGGAAGGGGCCGGTAATTCTCGTGGCCAATCACAACAGTCATCTGGACGCCCTGGCGATCATGACCCTTTTCCCCCTGAGCTGCCTGCATCGCCTGCGGCCGGTGGCCGCGGCGGACTATTTTCTGAGTAATCCGCTGTTGCGCTGGTTTTCCACGAAGGTCATTCGCATCATCCCCCTGGCCCGAGACCAGGCGCGTTCGCGCCGGCGCGGCGAGGACCCCTTCGCGGAATGCTCGCGAGCGCTGGTGAACAATCGCATTTTGATCATTTTCCCGGAGGGCTCTCGGGGCGAACCGGAGCGCATGGCGAACTTTCGCAACGGCATCACCCGCCTGCTGGAAAAGCACCCGGCGGTGCCCGCGGTCCCCATTTTCTTTCGCGGGATGGGCAAGGTCCTGCCCCGGGGCGCCTTTCTGCCCGTGCCCTTTAACGTTCGGGCCTCCGTGGGCAAGGCGGTCTTCTACCAGGGCGACAAACGCGGCTTCATGAGCGAACTGCGCGACGAACTGGAAACGCTGGCGCGGGATTGCCCGGCGCCCCGGGAGGCCGGCCCGAACGGGTTTTGAGACGTGCTTTTCCCCTTGACCGAGGCGGCGGGTTCGCGCGTTCGTAAAACATGGCGCTTTCTACATCGCTTCGCCGCCTGTTTCGACGGCCCCACGAAACGGCCGTGTGCATGAATTCGTCTTATTTCGGATTCTTCGCTCACGCGGGGTTTCTGAAGGGTCTGCATGAAATCGGCGTGCGTCCGGAGCATGTTTCCGGCGCCTCGGCCGGGGCCCTGGCCGCCGGCGCCTACGCGGCCGGGATGGATCCCGACGATATGATTCAAGGTTTCCTGGATCCCAAAATTAAGAAAATCTTCGGAGAATGGGGGGCGCCCCTTCGCCTGGGCGGAGTCATGACCAATCGCCCCGGTTTTACGGGGGTCTTTCGCGGGAAGCGAGCCCTGGAACACATGCGCGGACTCATGGGAGACCGGCGCATCGAGGACTGCCGAACGCCCACGCTCTCCATCGCCGTGGCGAACCTCACCCGAAGGGAATCCGAAATCGTAAACAAGGGCCCCCTGATCGAATACGTTATGGCTTCCTGCGCCATGCCCGTGCTCTTTAAGATTCAGGAAGTGGACGGCCATCAGTTGTGGGACGGAGGAATCGCCGATCCGGTTCCCTTCGAACACTGGTTGGACGATCGTCGCATTCGTCGTATCGTCGTGCACATCGTGGACAGCACGCCGGAGCCCGGCGCGAAACAAAAACTGTCTTTCATCGAAGCCATGGGTCAGTCCCACGACATCATCAGTGATGAACTGGTGCGCTTGAAATTGGACCTGGCTCGTCGGGCCGGCAAGGAAGTCGTGGTAGTGGAAACGAAGACGCCCCGCCTGGGTCCCGGTAAACTGGACGGCGGTCGACAAAACATCGAACTGGGACGCAGATCGGCCCTGGAACACGCGGAGCGCATCTCATTCTAATCGCGCGAAACCAGCTCGCGCGATTCGCCTTACCTGGAAAACGGAAGGCCGGACACCTCATTTGAAACAACGCCCCTTACTCAACCCTTCCAGTCTAACATACTTTCTCTCGGCGGCCCTGGCACTGACCGCGGGCAACATGGTCAACTACGCCCTGATCATCTATGTTCGCAAGCTGACCGGTTCGGACGGCTTGACGGGGCTTCTGTTTCTCACGCTTACCGCGCCGACCTTAATCTTGACGCCGAAGGCGGGCGTCCTGCTGGACAGTCGTTCCCGGCGGGGAGTTCTGGCGATTTTTCAATCCTTGATGGGAGTTTGCGTCCTGAGCCTGGCGGCCATGGCATATCTGGATTTAATTTCCGCGCGCGTGATTTATCCGCTGTTCATCGCGGCGGCGATAAACGGCGCCACCTATGCCTTCATTATCCCCGCGCGCATGACCATCCTGGCTAATCTAGTGGATGAGCAACACATTTCGCGCGCCACCATTCTCGTGAACGTTCTGGTCATCGCCGGCTTCGGCCTGGCGCCGCTCTTCGTGGGCGTCTTGAAGGAATACTACGAATACGACATTGTTTTTCTGGTTATCGCGGGCCTGGTGATCATGAGTATACTGCTGCTCATTCCCCTGCGCACCTTCAAAAGCCAGACGGCGGCCGGCGGTAGCGGCGACTTTCGCGAAGGTCTGCGTTTTATACGCGCGGACGGCCTCACCCGGGAGTTGCTCATTTTCGGCGCGCTGGTGCTCATCATGGCCGGCCCCGCGCAGGTGCTATTGCCTGAATTCGCGCGTCGCGTACTGGAGCTCGGTGAACAAGAGCGCGGCGCTTTCTTGAGCATGCTGGGCATGGGTTTATTCACGGGCGGTATCGTGGCCGGCATTCGTCGCGCGGGGATCGGAAGCGGCAAGTTGATGCCTTTCTTGCTGCTCATGATCGGAGTTACGCTGGGCGGTTTGACCCTGAGCACGTCGGTCTTCGCGGCCGGAGCGTTCCTGCTGGGCGCGGGCCTCATGACGGGCCTGCTGACATCCATCGTGCCGGCGGCCCTTCAGGCCAACACGCCCGATCATGTTCGCGGACGCGTCAAGACCAGAAGAGTCAGGAATTTTGTGTTGTTTTTGTTGTTTTTTGTGATGCATTTTACCCTCATCAATTGCATTTTACCCGATTTGACGG
>CAZGYS010000602.1:257-4268 GCA_964530305.1 uncultured Leptospiraceae bacterium | reverse complement strand
TAGCGGTACCCGAGGCAATCAGCACGAGATCCGACGCCTCCATGACCCGCAGGGATCGCCCTTCCAGATACTCGACGGGCAGATCCTGGTATTCCTTCAATTGCTCTTCGATGAGATCGCGCAAACCGGCGTTTATATTCGGCAGTAGAAAACGGGCTTTGGGATATTGGGCGTGAAGCTTCCGCGCGGCCGCCAGCATGTCCGGCAGGAGGCGCTTGACTTCGGACGCGCGGCTGCCGGGCAGAATCCCGATGGTACGGCGATTCGCCGCCGGGGGAATGGGTTTTTGTTCGGCCAGTTGCCGGGGAATGCGGTCCACCATGGGATGACCGACGCACACGGCCGGCACGCCTTCGCGGCGATACATGTCCTCTTCGAAGGGAAAGAGCGTGAACATGACGTCCACGTAGCGGCGAATGGTGTTGATGCGATTGTATTTCCAGGCCCAGAGCTGGGGGCTCACAAGGTAAAAGACGCGAATCCCGGCTTCGTGCAGCAGGCGCGCGATGCGAAGATTAAAGCCGGGGTAATCGATGAGAACGGCATGGCGAATGCCTTTCTCCCGGGCCAGTTCCACGATTTCCAGCATCAGCTTTTTAAGTTTGGAATAGGCTTTCAGGGCTTCCAGAAAACCGATCACTTCCATTTCATCGACGCGTCGAACCAGCTCCACTTCCGCCCCGGCCATGGATTCGCCGCCGGTCCCGAAAAAATTACGAAAGCCGGCGCGTCGCAGGGAACGGACCAGATCGCCTCCCAGCAAATCGCCGGAAGTTTCCCCCGCGATGATCAGAATGTCCCGCTCTCGCCACCGCGAATCCGTACTCGCGCGACGACGAATTACGGAACTCGCCGAAACCTGGTTCACCGGAATGATCGCTTCGGGTGGCGGAGGCGGCGGCTCGGGCGCGGAACTGGTCGCCCTGGGCGCCAAACCAACCCCGGAAGTTGCGCCGACCGAGGTCGAACGAAGTGCGGGCTGCCTATTCGCAGCGGACTGTTTGTTGGCCGCAGGCGCTTTGCTCGCCGCCGGAGATTTCCTGGCGACGGTTCGTGCTTTCTTCGCCGCGGGCGCTTTCTTTGCCGCGCTTCTCTTCTTTTTAGCGGCGGGCAATTTGCCGGCGGTGGATGTTTTTCCAACCGCGGACGTTCCGGCGGTCTTTGATTTCTTTTTATTGGCCGCTGGCGCTTTACCGGCCGCGGGCTGTTTGCTCGCCGCGGGCTGTTTACTCGCCGCAGGCGCTTTCTTCGTGGCGGTTTTCTTGCGGGCGCCGGTTTTCCGGGCCGCGGTTTTTTTCTTTTTGGCCGCGGGCGATTTACCGGTCGCGGGCGCGTGCTGATGATAATACCTCAGAGCGACGCCGCGGCGGCATTCAGCTTTTTCAGACTGGCCGAATCCGATTGCTCGGGATCCAGGGCGACGATGGTGATTTTGTATTCCCGCGCTTTTTCCAGGAACTCCCGGGGCTCGACGACCATGGTCCCGGCGGCCTCAATGGCAAGAATGCGACACCCGGATTCGTGCATGCTTTCCAGGGTCGACAGTCCGGTCACCGGAATATCGAAGCGTCGGTCATGCTTGATCTTGGCCACCTTGCAAACCACCGCGCCCTTGCCGTTGAACAATTCACCGCCGCGACGAATGCATTTGTCGGTCCCCTCGGCGCACTCGACCGCCATGACCGACTTCTTGCCCACGACCACCGTTTGGCCAATGTCCAGGCGATTCACTTCTCGCGCATATACCATGCCGAAACTGATGTCTTCCAGTTCCCGCGTGGAACATTTCTTTCCGTATCGACCAGGCTTTAAGTACAAGTGCTGCAAGTAGGTGTCCTGCGGAATAATGCGAATATTCCTTTTCTCGAATTCCCTCAATACGAGTTCGAAAATGCTGTAATCCGTCTGACTGGCCGAGCGGGCCAGAAGAAATATCAAGCGTATATCAAAAGCAAAGATGGAGGATTTGTAAAGCATATCCCGGTGGGATTTGCCGAGCATCTGCAGGCGCGTAATGCCCTGCTTTTGCATGGAGTTGATTACGGAAGAGAACAGCTTGAGCAAATAGACCCGCGTGCTGATGGAGCGATACTCCGGCGGCGGAGCGTCTTCGTAAATATGAAAGACGCGCACGTCTTCGCCCGCGGCCTGCGCGCCCCGAACTCCCAGCCAGGGCAGATTACCGTCCCCGGCGAGAATTCCCAGGCGCCCTTCTCCGGGCGCGGGCAGACTGGTTTCGCGGCTTGCCGCGGACTTAACGGCGCGCTTCTTTTTGGGGGGCGCGGAGGCCTTGCGAGTTCCGGACGCCTTACGAGTCCCGGACGCCCTGGAAGTCGTCGACGTCTTCTTTTTGGAGGCCCGGGACGACGGGCTCTTCTTCGATGACTTTTTTTTGGCGCGCGCGGGCATTAAGAAGACGGATGGGAAAACCCGTGATGTGAATCAGTCCGATGATTTAGAAGACGAATCACCCGAGGATTTGGAACCGGACGAAGAGGAATCGCCCGACTTACCATTTCCGCCGGACTTGTAGTCGGTCACATAAAAACCGCTGCCCTTGAAGAGAATACCGGCGCCGGCGCCGATGAGCCGCTGCACCGTACCATTGCACTCGGGGCAAACGGTATGGGCGTCCTCGGTCATGGACTGGAAGGCTTCGTATTCGTGGCCGCAATCCTTGCATCTGTACGAATATGTAGGCATACCCCATGGCGCGGATCGGCCCCGCCGGCGTCAAGTCCGATTTCAAGCCCCCCCGGGCTGGAAGTAGAGAATCAGTCCGGCACAGAGCGCCAGCCACAGGACAATGTTGACAATCATGAACTTGTCGGCGATGAGCACGTCCGAGGGATTACCGTCCGCCAAATTCTCGTCATGGGTAATGATGTAATATCTGAAGATTCCCATTACCACGAAGGGGATGGTGTAAATCAGATGCGCGGCCGCATGCTTACCCTGGATGCAATACAGGGCATAAGCCATGATGGTCAACGTGGCGCTGATCACCATGAAGTGCTGCAAAGTCTCCGTTTTATAGGAACCGCCCAGCAAGGTTTCGCCGGGGCCGGTGCGCACCTCGTAGTAGCGCTTCGCGAAACCGAGAAACAGGGCAATAAAGAAAGTACACATCAACAGCCAGGGGCTGGCCTCGATGTCCAGGGCGAAGGCTCCCACCATGACGCGCAAAACGAAACCGATGGAAATCATGAAGACGTCCACCAGAATGATGCGCTTACCCACGTAGGAGTAGAAGACCATGTTGAAAAGAAAGTAGGCCGCGAACGTAATCACCACGTTCATGTTGAGGTGGTAGGCGATTGCGAAGGCGATGGTAAACAGCACCAGCGCGATGACCAGCCCCACCGAAACCGGCAACGCTCCCGAGGCCAGCGGCCGATGTTTCTTGCGCGGGTCCGCGCGATCCAGTTCCACGTCCTTCCAATCATTGAGGACGTAGCCGCTGGAAGCTAGAAAGGAGAACCCCAGGAAGGCCAGCAGGATGGAGCCGATGCTGTCCAGGGAATTGGAGCCCAGGGGATCACGAATAAAGACATGCAGTTTTTCGGAAAACACGAAGGGCATGAAAATAAAGCCCTGCTTGGTCCACTGGTAGACCCGGATTAACTTGATGATGCTTTTAATTCGACCCACGCATGCAGTATCTTGCGCCCGGAGCGCCCGTCAATCAATATGCCGCGAATCGAGATCCGATTTTCATGAGTTCCGAGTTTAAGATCAGTGTAATCATTCCGGCGGCCGGACGTCCCGTGCTCACCGCCGAGGCGATGCAATCGGTAATCGCCTCCAGTCACGCGCCCCTGGAATTGCTCATCATCCTGGATGCGCCCGGGGAACAAAGACGCGTGGACCAGGCGGCCGCTGAAAAAGCGAGCGAAAACGCTCCCTTCCCCTGCGTGATTCTCCAGGGCCCGGGCCGGGGGCCGGCGGCCGCTCGCAATGCGGGTATCCGGGCGGCCCGGGGAAACTGGCTGGCCTTCCTGGACTCGGATG
>CAZGYS010000602.1:0-247 GCA_964530305.1 uncultured Leptospiraceae bacterium | reverse complement strand
AAACTGGAGCGGCAAATCGCCTACCTTAAAGCACGCCCCCACCTGCGCGGCTGCCAAACTCTCGAGGAATGGCGCAAGCACGACAAGGTGCTGAGCCAGCCCGCTCGCCTGCGCCCCCGCCCGGGGCGATTTCTACGCGCTTCGTTCCATACCTGCTTGATATCGCCGTCGGCGATGATGCTGCGACGTGACGTTTTCGATGAACTGGGTCTCTTCGATGAGAGCTTCCCGGCCTGCGAGGATTTTG
>CAZGYS010000601.1:0-4278 GCA_964530305.1 uncultured Leptospiraceae bacterium | reverse complement strand
AACCAGCGGTAAGATGGCCGCGGCCGCCAGCCAGGCGCGCGGCCGACGCCGACGGGCCAGTTCGTCTCGAGGCGCGTCGATGCGAGCTTGAATGCGCGCACGCAGTTCCGCGGGTATCTTGTGAGCCGGCGCGGGCACCTCCACGGGGCGCACGCCGCGAAAGGCCTTAGGCCACTCCTCGGGCGCCTTCTCTAATAATGTTCTGGCTAGTTCTTCGTCATTCATGAACTTTTCCAAAATTTATTCAGCCACGTCATAGCCCGCTTTGCGAAACACTCCGGTCATCACCCGAATGCCCTTCTCCATCAGGCGATATACGGTGGAACGCGATTTGTCCACGACTTCGCATATCTCCGCCACTTCGAAATGTCTCACGAAGCGTAACTCCATAACTTCCACGACTTCCTCCGGCAATGGAGGCGTCTTCAAGGAATCGAAAAACAAATCTCGAATTTCCCCGGACTCGGTATCGGAAACGAAGTTCTTCAAGTCTCGCTGTACCAGATTCTCCTCCGACAGCTCCGTCACGAATTTCCGCTGACGAAAGCGATCATAGTACAGGTTTCGGGCGATACGAATCAAATACGCCCGAGGAGAATTTTCTATTTCCAATCCCTTTTCAACGCGCTCCATAAATCGTAGGAAAACCGTTTGCAGCATGTCGCCGGCATCGTCGGGATTGCGGCACCAGTACAGCAGGAGACTGTATATGCGATCTCCTTCTTCTCGGAAGATCCTGTCGATATCCTGGACCTGTACTGTTTTCCGTTCCATGGCGGTGCTTGCTAGTCACCGTTCCCGCGCTGCTTCTGTCAATCGGTTCCATGGCTATTTCCTTGTTCACGAAACGCTTGATGCCCCCCAATTGTCGCAAAAAAATATTTCTTGCATAATATACCACTAAAGGACTACATCGTCCGCCCCACTTCCAGCATCTGGGTTCCCGCAAGCCCTTGACGGGGACCGGGCTCGGGGCGATTCGCCCTGTGTATGTCTTCCGACTCTCCCGGATACCTGCGAATCCTGCTGGATTATCCGGATTTTCGGCGACTTTATCTGGCCCGCACCATCAGCCTCATCGGCGACTGGTTCAATCTCATCGCCCTGCTGGCCCTCTTGCGAGAACTGGGCAGCTCCAGCCCCGGCATCATCAGCGGCCTCTACGTGGTGAAACTCCTACCGGGGTTTTTGATCGCCTTGCCGGCGGGAGTGGCCGCGGATCGTTTCAATCGCCGGGGCATCATGATCCTGAGTGATATTGCTCGCTTCGTACTCACGCTGGGAATATTCACGGCCTTTTATTTTCCGGCCTTCGGGACCGAACTTGTCCTGGGTCTGACCGTTCTGTCCGTCATGTCCTCCGGTTTCTTCGAACCGGCCCGCACGGCCTCCATCCCCAACCTGATTCCGTCGGAACTCCTACCGAACGCCAATGCCCTGGGAGCGATCACCTGGTCGGTGGTGTTTACGCTGGGCGTGGGTCTGGGGGGTGCCGTGACCGAATTTCTGGGATGGCGATGGGCCCTGCTCATGGACGCGTCGACCTTCCTGATTTCGGCCGCCATTTTATACCGCGCCCGCATCCCCAATCCCGTAGGAACTCCTACAAACTCCTCCGCCTCAAAGCCCGCGGCATCGTCGAAGCAGTCCCGCGGGCTTCGGCCGGGCGGCTTTCGCGAAGGCCTGAGGTATATTCGCGGACGAAAGGATTTGATCGTGCTCTTGTTCTTGAAACCGGGCTGGTGTCTGGCCGGAGCGATCACCTTCATTCTCACATTGTACGGCCAACAGAAGTATCACTTCGGCTTCGGACCGGACCTGGGCGTGGCCGTCTTGCTGGTCAGTCGCGCGGTGGGCACGGGCCTGGGTCCGGTGCTGGCGCGACGCTTCACGCGTAATGATCCCGCGCGCATGCGCAAGGCCGCGACCCTGGGGTTCCTGGCCGGAGCGATTTTCTATATTGCCTTTTCCCGCACCGACAATCCCTGGCTCGCGTGCGTCTTAATCATCCTGGCTCACGTGGGCGGCAGCATTGTCTGGGTTTTTTCCACCGTGCTGCTCCAAAAAGCGGCGCCGGACGAATTTCGCGGTAGGATCTTCGCGCTGGAGATGGGCTCGTTTCAACTGGTCATTTCCGCCTCGATCTTCATTTACGGCCTGCTGGCGGGAATACCCGGCATGCGCCTGGAAACCCTGGCCCTCGCGCTCGGAGTGACTCAGCTCCTACCGGCCGCGCTCTGGGCATGGTTCGGATCGGAAAAACGTTTCGCGAAATTTCAAATGAAACCGGAGGGATTGCCTTGACGCGACGGAAGTTTTATCGTAGAATATAACCGAGCACGCGTTGCTCAAATCCAATTGAAGACGGGAATACGGTTTCCCGCGGGAGGTAATGCAAAGAATACTGGTTTTCTTCTCACACATCTTCACGGAACCCGCGTTGCGCGAGGTTCAACGTCGTCACCCTTCGGCGCGCCTGGAGCGAATGCTCGGTCATCGCGTAGCCGTCTTTCTTTATCCCGGTACTTTTTCCCAATTCGTACAGCCCTGGCTGGAACGTCCGCCCGTATACATTCATCACGCCCTGCCCGTACTGGCCCCTGACGGCATTCGCGCCGCCGGCTCCCTGACCTCCACCGGCGAAAGCCTGGGCGCCCACGTTCTGTGCCCCGATACCCACGAACCGCTCGCGGACGAACAAAACCGTTTGCGCAAGCGACTTCGCGGACGGGGTCGGCGCTTGAGCGAACGCATCCATGATTCCATACTAACCCTGGTGCCGGACGGTTCAGGAAGCTATTTCATGTGCAAACACTCCGCGCGCGAAAACCTTACGCCCTGGAGCGACGGCATCCCACGCTTCACCGAAAAGACCCTGAATCGATCGGGGCCCAAGCTCCTGGAAGCGCTTTCGCTTTTGCCCGTGCATCCGACGCCAGGGGACCGGGCCCTGGATCTGGGTTGCGGCATGGGTTCCTGGACGCGCATCCTGCGCGAAAGGGGCCTCATCGTGTATTCCGTGGACCAGCGCCTGCCCGTGCGCCCCCTGCGAGAAGACCCGGGCGTGCATTTTCATCGCGCGAGCGCCGAGGCCTATCTGCAACGCGCGCCGCGCAATTTGAACCTGATCGTGAACGATATGATCATGGACGCCCAGGATTCGGCGCGCCTCATGACTACTTACGCGAAATACCTGGCGCCCCATGGCCGCGCCCTGATGACCTTGAAGCTGCGTCCCCGAAATCGCAATCGCGTACTGGATCACAGCCTGCGAATCTTGCGCGGGGCTTACCGCATAACTCACCTGCGTCAGTTGTACATGAATAAAAACGAAATGACGGCGTTACTGCGCCCACGCCGCGAAAAATAGACTCACCGGGTCGCGCGTGGATTCAGCTTCCAGTAGGTTTTGCATTTATAGCAGGGGATGTCCTCGCGGGGCGGCTTGCGCCCCAGCACCATGGCCTTCGCGTAGCGATACTTCTCCGACCGCAACCCCGCGCGCAGGCCCGTCTCGAACACATTGCCGAAGTCGCCGTATTTGTTCACGCAACAACCCAGCAACTTGCCGTCCCAGTTGACCTGAGGGTTGCTCCACATCTGGCCGCAGGGATAGGAATAGTGCGTGGAATTGTTCGCGCGATACTCCCGGCGGTCCGCCGCGCCGAAGCCGCTCTCCTTGCGCACGAAATCGCGGTCCCGCACGGGAAACAGATCCGGCGTATGATTCAGCTTGGGCCGAAACTTCATGCCCAGCGCCCGGGCCGTCTTGCGCGCGGCGGGCAGCTCGTGTTCATTATGTCCGAAGATGATGAATTGCCAGTGGAGTTTGGGAAAAGGCGATTTGTATTTCTTTTTGAGGCGATTGATTTCGCGCAGGTTGGCCAGGACGCGTTCAAAATCGCCGCCCACGCGATAGCGCGCATAGGTTTCAGCGCTCGCCCCGTCGATGGAAACGGACAGGGCATGAAAGCGATATTTAACCAGGCCTTCCAGTTGTTCGGGCGAAACCGTATTCAGGTTCACGCCGTTCATGGCAATCAAGGCGATGCCGTGTTCATGGGCCGTGCGCATGATATCGTTCAAGCCCGGGTTGAGGAAGATTTCACCCCAGTTGGACAGCTCAATCATTTTGATATCGCCCGCGCCCTCCACCAGACGGCGAAAGTCCTCGGGTTTCAGATGCCCCGCGCCGATCACGCCCCGACGATTTACCCCGGAAGCCGTGGAACAGGCCGGACATTTCAGTTGGCAAACACTGGAGGCATCCAGGCGCAA
>CAZGYS010000600.1:0-4294 GCA_964530305.1 uncultured Leptospiraceae bacterium | reverse complement strand
CGCTCCAGGGCCGGCCGCGCTCAATTGAAGAAACTTCTTCCTGTTCATTCCCATGGGGGAAGTGTAGCTGATTGCGAGAGGCGGGTCATTGACATTTGTCAATTTCGTCGGAGATAAGCCATGACGGCGCCCTTGCCCTTGAGCAGCAGGTTCGCGCGTTCCTCGAAGCCGGCCTGGTCGGATAGAAGCGCGAAGGTCGATTCGCTCACTTGAATACAGCCGGGTTCGCCCGCCGACTCCATGCGGGAAGCGACGTTCACGGTATCGCCCCAGAGGTCATAGCTGAATTTGCTGGTGCCGATGACGCCGGCCACCACCGGTCCCGAATTCAGTCCGATGCGTACCTGCAAGTCGGTGCCGTGGAGTTCGTTTACTTCCTGGATGGCGTGGAGCATGTCGCGTCCCAGGCCCATGCATTTATCGGCGTGGTCATGGGCGGGCACCGGCAGGCCGGCCACGGCCATGTAGGCATCTCCGATGGTTTTAATTTTTTCGATGCCCCGCGCGGCGGTAAGTTCGTCGAAGCGGGAATAAACGTCGTTCAGCAGGGCTACCAGCACGTCCGGCGCCATGCGCGATGAGAGGGCGGTGAATCCCACCAGGTCCGCGAACAGAACCGTCGCGTTCTCGACGCGGTCGGAAATATTGGTTTCGCCTTGCTTGAGGCGATAGGCGATTCCCAGGGGCAGGATATTGAGCAACAGGGCTTCGCTTTTCTTTTGCTCTTCCTCCAGGTCTCCCGACGTCAGGTGAAGAAAATGCGAAAGAATTCGTTTTTCCCGCCGAGCTTGTTCCAGCTTGGCGCGCAGGCTTTCCATGGTCTCCGCTTCTTCCTCGATGTCCACGAGGGCTTGCACTTCGCCGGCGCTCAATGCCGCGGCGGGTGCTTCGCGGCGAGACTTGTCCCGGGAACGCAGGGTTACCATGGAGATGACCGTGTTGTGAAAGCCGGAGCCCTGGCCGGGGGCCCGGCCGATTTCGCCCCAGGAACTAAATCCGACAAGAGGCGCGTTCCAGAGGCGATTGATGATGTCCAGTTCGCGCGTCATGTAGGCGCCGAAGGCCCGAGAACGCACGGCGCAATTGAAAAGTAAAATCGCATCCGCCGAACACGCGTCTTCTTGAGCGCGAAAGTCCTGCAACAGTTCGCTGGTATGCTGAATGGTTTCGACGATGTTGGGCGAGCAGAATCGCACCAGCGATCCCTGGGGAATATCCCCGCCGTAGTAGACGGCCTTTTCCTTCGCGTCCATGCGAATCGCCGCGCGCATCACTTCGCTGCCGTCTTCGCGCTTTAATTGAATGGGGTATTCGCTGGCGGCCAGCAGTTCGGGATCAATGTTGTTTTGAAGCGAACCGTCCGCGCGAATATGGAAATAGCGTTCGTAGAAATCGGTGGCCGGCACGTCCTCGATTTCCAGGACCTTGTTGCCCTCCGAGCGGGTGATGCGCTTGGCCGTACCCAGTTCACGCCAACCGCTGACGGCAATGCCCCGCACCTCGACGAAGTCATTGTCCAGGACCAGGGCGTACAGGCCCTTGCCGTGGAGACCATGGGCGTCGAAGAAGGGCGGCTGTTCGAAGACGCCCAGGCTGCTGGACAACGCGCCGAATACGGGGGCTTCCGGGGCCATGGCGGCGATACCGGTCAGAACGTCTTCCGTATGCACGACCAACCCGCCGCCGCCCACGAGCAACAGCAGGGCCGGATTGTCGAAACAAGAACGCATGTATTCGCCCAGTTCGCGGCCGGCGCTTTCGTCATCCTGAGCGTCCTGGAAAATTTTAAGGCGATAGTGTTCCCGGGGAATATCCAGCAACAGACTTACGATGCTGCCGTTTAAGACCCGGTCCGCCAGGATCTCCTCCGCCGAACAGGAGCCGAATACCGGTATGTCGTGTTCGCGAAAGGGCGTCAGCAGTTCCTCGTTCAACAACTGATCGCCCGCGAAGGTTATGGCCAGGCCCGCCGCGTAACCGGACGCGCTCAGGTCACGCAGTTGATTGTCGAGTTCCGCGCGGGAGGATGCTTGAATGAGGACGGGGTTCATGGGAAGGCTAGATTTCGGGGTTACTACGGCGATGTAAACGATCTTTCCTGGGCGGCCCGTGACGCCGGGCCGGCATCCGTTGGAAGCCCGGCCTGTTTCCTGGTGAAAATTGTAGAATAAAATTGTGTATTATAATTTATAAGCATTTACACTAAATGCCCGAAAGGCGCTTGTTGTCTCGCGAGGGAACCATGAATCGAGAGTCGGGACGTTATCATATCATCGGGGCCGGCCGCGGCATGGGACGCTGGCTCGCGGAGCGACTTCTCGCGCGCGGGCACACGTTGTATTGCTATGATCTATTGCCCGAGGTTCTTGAGTATCTTCCGGAGGAGAATACGTTCAAGTGCTGCGTCACGGCGGAAACGCCCTATCAGTACTATCTGGATGGATTCGAGCCGGGAGACATCGTACTGCTTGCCGTTCCTCAATCCGCGTTGCATGTCTTGCGTGACGACCTGTTGAGTAAAATCAACGACGTCTTGATCGTTTGTCTAACGTCGGTTCAATCCGAACCCATGGAGCTTCTGTCTCAACTTTCGCCCGGGATCAAGCCCCTGGGTTGCCATTTACTTTTCGGCGCGAAAACGGTGTCGCCGGTAGGGCAAGTGGCCGCCATGACGAACTTCGACAAGGGCGAACCCCTGCACCAATTGTTCGATGCGCATATGCGGGAGTTGGGCCTGGTGCTTTCTTCCATGGGACCGGAAACCCATGATGAAAACATGGGCGTGATTCAGGCCCTGACGCATTTTTGCCTTTTCATCTTTTCCAAATATCTGGCCAGCGTCTCCAATCACCATTCGAATCTTCTAAAGTTGCAAACTCCCAATTTTAGATTCTTATTCGCTTTCACCTGCAGGGTGCTCAAGCTCACGCCGACAACCACCGGGGCAATTCAGTTCTCGCCCAACGCGAAGGAAGTGCGCAATGAATTTCTGAAGTTGGCCTCCGAATTGAACGAGGATTTGGAGGGCGCCGGTTCAATCGAGGAAATATCCAGGGTGATTGAAACTCTCAAAGCCCCTTTCAAACCCGACCACCTCGAGGAAGGCACTCAGACGGCGGCCCTGGCGGTCAACAATCTGCAAAGTTTCGAGGACTTGATCCATAAACATATGTCCGACAATGAGCCGTTTGTTTTTAAGAACGGAGCTTCCGGAGAGATACACGTGGTGCGTATCCTGAAAAACGAGACCAGCAGTATTCAATGCGAGGAATCGAAAGTCACTCACGAAGGGAAGTATGCAATCGGCATCGATCCGATCGCTCGCAAGAACTACAAGAGACTGGGTATCGTATTCAAGAAGAAGAGTATCGTTCACTTTCAAAAACGGAACGTCATCCTGCTGGACCGCGATTTCTTGAGCGATTTCTGGGAAAACCGGATCTTGACATTGGACCTCACGTTGAATATTGATAACCCCCATGGGCTGGGAGAGAACTTTTTTGAGGATTGGATTCCCAGACTGGTCGAGAGCGTGCACAAGTCCGAATTTCTAGAGTGTTATCGACGAAGAGGAGAAACGGAAAAGGTCACCATCAAAGTGACTTACGACGCAAGATACGAAATGGATGTGATCCAAAAGGAAGTTTGGGATCTCGCGCAAACTTATAAGTTACTATGAAGGGCGTTCCGAGTCATGGGGATTCGATTTCGGGGACATTTCATCTGCGACCGTCGTCGCCGTTCAAAACACGAAATAAATAAACGGACTGACCCCGCTCGCGCCAATCTGAATCAGCAATAAAATCAGCACCGGCGCCAGGCTGACCTCCACCCAGGCGGGCAGGCGAAACTCTTTTTTCTTCTCGAAGATGAGCCAGCCCAGAATGTGGCCGACGACGATACAGGCCGCGCCCAGCAGCACGGGGCGATACATGCCCGTACTTAAATGAGCAATGGCCAGGCCCGGCGGATTGACTATGGCCGGATCGGCGAAACCCAGCAGGCGGCGAAAGATCAGCCAGCCGTCCTGAATACTCTGGGCGCGAAAGAGCGTTCCGAAATAAATCGTGCAGAAGGACGTGGCGCAGAGGGCGAACAGGGAATTCAGTTTTCCGCGCAGTCCCGCGGGCCAGTAGTTCACGGGACCGGCGGCGCGCCCGCGAGCGGCGGCCATGGAAGCCGATTCCCCCGCGTCCGGTTGCGCGGCCGCGGCGGCTTTCTCGTCGGCGCGTTTTTTCAGGAATTCGCGCACGGCGCTTTCCACCGTAAGAATGACGCCGTGGATGGTGCCCCA
>CAZGYS010000599.1:0-4298 GCA_964530305.1 uncultured Leptospiraceae bacterium | reverse complement strand
TGGACCTCTATAATTCCGTTCATCCCCATCCCTTTCGCGTTACCCTGGGCGGTCTGACTCCGCTGGAACATGTGTACGGCGTCGGCCTCGATCTCTTCTATGCCGTCGTGGATTCCCTGGTCTTTTCCCTCAGCTTCGGATTTCTCTATAACTGGTTGGCGGGCGACGTCAAATCCGCTGAGAATCAAGACAAGGCCGATTGAATCAGAGGTTTTTCGAGGCGATTGCCTCATGCTGGTGCATCGATTTTTCTTAATCCCACCGATTCGGCTCTAATCGGACAATTATCGAGTTCCGGAATACCAAAATAGTGCATTTTTTCGCCCGGGCGATTCGACGCTTAAATTTCGGGCAATGCGGACTCCCGCAAGCGGCAAAAACGCGGCCCATGGCACTATTTTCAAAATAAATCGCCATGAATTGTGCCATTATGACGTTAATGTCAAAATAAAGCGTGGACCGAATGTCCAATGGTACGGTTTATGCTCTATTTATTGGCAACATCAGCAAGCAACACCAACGCAATTATTTCCATATTCGACTTCGATGCGCCTTCAAGGCGATTGCAGCGGCCCAAAGGCCCACTTCGTAAGTCACAAAAAAAACAGGAAGAGAGTTCGGAAGACCCGGTCAATGGCCGGGTTTTCTTTTTTAAACGCCTCCCGCGTGCCCTAAATCGAAAAAAAATTCCGCGGGTGAGCATTTCACCCCGGAAGAGCGGCACATCACCCCCGGCCGCTTGAGATCGGCGGACCTAAAAGAATTGACCCGTGTTCGCAGTACGGTACAAACCCCTTTCGAGGCGATTCGCCCCGCGACTCCGGACCGTGAGTCGCCGAGGCGATTTGTTTATTATGCAAGTCGGAAAAAACAGCCAGTTCGCGCGCCCGCGGCGCGCTTTCGCGCTGGGCGCCATCGGACTGGTCCTGCTGCTGTGGTCCTGGAGCCCCCTGGCCGCCTTCGTGGACTATCCCTACGGCGTGAACTTCCTGACCGTTCGCCTGCCCTTGCTGCCGCTGGACGAAAGTGATCTGGATCCGGAAGAGCAGCGCTGGTCCGTGCGCATGAGCACCCAGTGGATCAATGTATGGTCCTTCCAGCGCAGTCGCTTCATGGTCGACGGCGAGGAATTCCAGATAACGCCTTCGCTGCGTTTCGCCATTGATCGGGATTCCCAGGTGGGATTTTCCATTCCCCTCAAGAGCGTGGGCGGCGGCGTGATGGATCGCTACATCGAGGACTTTCACACGGCCATCGGCGTGGGCCAGAGCCTGCGCGATCACTACAATCGCAATCAATTCAACGTAAGCTACGAGCCCCTGGGTCCCTACTATTGGATTCTCGACAATAATCTGATGACGACCTTTCTGCGGCTCTTCGACTTTCGCGCGTATCCCCGGCGCCCGACGGATCCCCCCGTCGTGCTGTCCGCCGCTCAGCGCAACGACCTGGGAGCTCCGGAGGTTATTCCGGGCTCGGGCACGACGTCCTACGGCGTGGGTGACGCGCGCTTTTTCTATCAACGCACCCTGTGGCGCGGGCGTACTCCCTACGTTTCGCGCGTTACCGGCGGCGTGCAGTTCAAGTCGCCGAGCAACAGCAATGAACTTTTGTCCAGTCGCGGTCTGGACTCGTCCGTCTATGTGGTCCTGGCCCAGGACGCTCAGGGTGTCGGTGAATGGGGATGGCGATTGGGCGTTTCCTATTCGCATTTCCAGATGCAGCAATTCTATTTTCTGACCTTGCCCGCGCATCAGTGGGTAATCCGCCCGGCCGTGGACTATGTTCTGGATGAAGAATGGACCTTGACGGCCGAGTACGTCTACTTTTCCAAACCCATTCGCAACTTCGGGCGCCTCTCGAAACCGGCCCATCAGTTCACCATCGCCGCGCGCAAGCAATTCGACGGTTGGAACATGGCCTTCGGCCTGGTGGAAAATTTCATAAATTACACCGTGGCGCCTGATATTGGGTTGCACATGTCCTTTGAAGCCAGACGATGAGCCGCGAGGGTCGTCGCCTTGAAGAATATCAGAGAACTGCGTGGACAGAAAATCGCCTCCCGCCTGCTGGATGCCTATCTCAAGTCCGCCGTTCCGCCCCTGCTGATTCTCCATGGACCCGAGGGCACCGGGAAATGGTCGGCGGCCGAGGCCTTCATTCAGCAAAAGCTCTGCAGCGCCGGCACCGGGTGCGGGACCTGTCCCAATTGTCGTAAGATTCTGGCGGGCGAGCACCCGGACTTCATTCAGTTTCCGGAGGATCGAATCGCCATCGGCGAACCCCAGGATCCCCAGCCCTTCACCATTCGCTGGCTCTTAAAGACCCGAATCATGTATTCGCCCTTTGACGGTGATATGCGTTTCGTGTTGTTTCCGCGCGCGGACCTGATTCAGAACGAGGCCGAGACCGCGCTTCTGAAGACCCTGGAGGAGCCGCCGCCCCATACGCGTTTTATCTTTCTGGTTCACAGCCTGGACGATCTCAAGGCCACCGTGGTCAGCCGGGGAGTGTGCGTGCCCTTTGGTCGCCTGCCGCTGGACATGCTGCGCGAGTTCCAGGGCGTCCGGCCCGAGCACGCGGAAATGCTCGGCGGCAGTCTGCATCTATTGCCTTTCTTCTACACGCCGCTGCACAAGGCAATGCTCGAGAAGATTGAAAGTGGTCTGAATCACCCCCTGGCCATGCGGGAGCTTGAGAAGTGGCTTATCGGCGGCGAACGCAAGCGCTTCGCGGACCTGCAGGGGGACGAGGATTATACCTACGGCGAAATCGTGGAAATCTTCACGCTGATGCTGTTGCGTGCTTTTGATGAAATGGAGAAGAAAGAGCAGGAAGTGCCGGTTTCCAGCGGCGGACCCAGTCTGGGCCAACCGGCGTCTCCTGGTCATTGGACGGCCATGAGAAAGGCCGTTTTCGAATTCAAAGCCGACTATCGTAAGGACATGTCGGGCTTGCAACCCTACCTGCTGAGCAGACTATTTCACCGCCTTGCGATGAATCAATTCTCCTCGAACAGATAGAGAGCCACTTCTTCACCGCTCATCTTGGAAACGACGCGGCGGAAATCGTTTTTGAATACCGAGCGAACCTGGTGGTTGCTGCCTTCAATGGCTACGGGCAGTGAAAAGTCGAACTTCACGTTTGAGTGACGCTGGGCGGCACCTACGATCATGTTCAGCAGCTCTCCCATGGTATCGGTTACGATACGTTCTCCCAAACCGGAAGCATCTCGACCGGTGGTCTGCTTCGTGATCAGCAGAGCGGCGGGTTCGGTAACGGTGAGCACTATGGATGCCCGCACGTCCCCGGTAACGCCGATGTTGACGGAGACATCCGCGAGGGTCTCGCCGCCGTTCATGCTCTCATAAGGGCCGTTCAGTAACTCCACCCCGACCATGTCGCTGAAGGTCAGATTCATGGAGTTAACAAAGGGTGAAAAATCTATATTCACTGAATGTACTCCTTGATCTGCTCCCACAGTTTCGGGCCGCGAACGGGCTTTTCGAGATAAGAGTTCACGCCCGCCTTACCGGCTTCCATGATCTTATCTTGATCCGTAATGGACGTAATCATAATGATGGGAATATTGACGCCGTCTCCGCGAACGGCCTTGACGAAGGACAGACCGTCCAGGCGCGGCATATTCCAGTCGAGCAAAACCAGGTCTACCGGATTGGCTCGGATAATATCGAGAGCTTCCTGCCCATCACCCGCTTCGTGAAACTCGGGATTGCTGCTCGGGGCATTTTCCTCGATGGCCTGTTTAACGATTCCTCGCATCATTTCCGAATCATCAACAACCAGAATCTTCATGCTATTGCTCCTAGACGTATTCTCCTGAAGGGTACCACGGAAATCATAGGGCTGGTATAAGTCAAAGAATAATTAAGGACTATACTAATTTCAATAATAAAGGGGCGGCCGCGGGACTAATCGCCGCCGCGGAAATCGGGCTTTTCGGCGTTCGTTTCGAAGCGTCCGATTTGTTCATTCATGCGCGAATTCGTGGCGTTTAGAACCTCGGCCGCGTCCATGAGTTGCGCGTAATTGCGCGCGAATTTGTCGGCCGCCGAATTAATGGAGTCCACCGCGCTCATGATTTCGCGCGTTCCTTCCAGCTGTTCGGACGTGGCGTTTTTCATGTCCAGCGCGATAGTCTGGATCTTTTGAGTTTCCTGGATCACTTCCTCGGCGGACGCGCTTTGTCGGGCCACCAGGCCGTAGACCTCGCGGACGGATTCCACGATACTCTTGATGCCGGCGGTGACGCCCTTCAAGGATTTGACGGTTTCCTC
>CAZGYS010000598.1:0-4352 GCA_964530305.1 uncultured Leptospiraceae bacterium | reverse complement strand
TGTCTTTGTCGGAACAACTCGTAAGCAGAATCGACAGGGGCAGTACAACCGCGAAGGCCCCTTTGAGTGCTATATTTTTCATTTTTGTCTCCATACGTGTACCAAAATAGATTTATTATACTTCCTGTTCTATACTGAATAGGACGATGCTATATGACATTTAAAAACCGTTATTTGTTTGGAACGGGTTAAACTTGCGTACCGAGTGTGTATAATTGCCGAAAAAACGGGCAAAATCATCGATTTGAGGCCCATTTGCGACATAATGTAGCAGACCGCCTTATTTGACTCGTCCCGCGCAGTCCCCGGTGCATTTCTTACCGTCGGGCAATGTCGTGTTCTTAAAGATGGCGCCCTCGAATTTCGTTTCACTGATCTTCGCGCCTTGCAGGGTAGCGTTCGTCAGATCCGCGCCGCCGAAATCCGCGCCCTGGATCTTGGCGCCGCGAAAGTCCGCGCCCGTGAGGTTGGCTCCGCGCAGATTCGCGTTCCGGAGCGTGGTACCGAAGAATTTGGCTCCGCGCATATCGGCCTGGCTCAGATTGGCGCCGGTAAGATTCAAGAGGTCCAGCTTGGTGCCGCCCAGAAAACAACCGGGACAGGATTTCTTCTGGGTCAAATTGCGATAGTTCGTGGCGACCCGCACGCGCCGTTCGTCCTTGCACTTTTGTTTGAGCTTGCCCAGGGCCTGGGTTTCCGAACCGCCCCCACCGCCGGCCAGCCCGATTTCCATCAAGTCCGCGGCTTTGCAGATATTGTTCAATTGGATGCGATAAATATTGCCCGCGCGATTCGCCGTTGCCTTGTAGGAAGGTCGACTCGTGCGATTCATGCGCTTCTGAACCGTCAGTTGCTTTTCGTAGAAGGCTACGGCGTCTTTGGGTTTGTTCAGATTCTCCGAGACCTGGCCGGCCATGTGCAACGCGGCTACGTAGTCCGGATCGAGCAGGAGTGCTTGCTGAAACAGAGCCAGGGCGCCTCTGGGATTCTTACCGGAAATGGCGGCGCCCTGTTTTAGAAGCGCATAAGCTTCCGGTTTCACGCGGCAGGCCGCGGACACGGAGCGCGTCGTGTACACGCCTCCCACGGACGCATGCATAAGAATATCCAGCCAGTCCCGTTCGATCAAAACGAAACGCGTTTCGCGGGGGCAGGCGATCTTCGCCGCGTTCTTTTCGGGACGCGAGAAATCATAAATGCCCAGACCCATGGCGCCGTAGCGCGCGCTGATGCGACGGTCTTTAGGAATGTCCGCCGCGACGGCCTGCTTGTCCGGATCCAGGCGAATCACGGTCCGCACGCAACCGTTGACCACGAACGCGCAAATCGCCAGGGAGAACAAAAGAACGATAACGGATTGGTTGTTTTTCATCGGTTTTACCAGCATGTGACCTTCATGGTTCTTCGCAGCAGCCAGCCGAAGGTCAATTCCGCGTAGAGGCCGTCCTTCCAGGTGGAGTATTCGTATATTTCGCGAATGCCTCCGGGGCAGAGTTTGGCCGCGTCGTACTCCTTTTGTTTGGGGTACATGCCCCACCAGATGAAGTAATGTTGCAGGGTTTTCGTGGTCGGTTTGCGGGACGCGTATTGCTTTGCTTGATTGGCGCGGGCGGCTTCACAGAGCACGGGATTGGCGATGTCCGATTTACAAGCTTCCGGCGTCGGCGGCGCCAGCTGGATGCGCGCATGGCGACACGCGCCCAACGCCGACAGGGCAAACAGCAGCAAGGCCGCGGTCGATATCGCGCCCGGGAAATACTTTCGGTGATTAGACGTCATGGTTTCGTTATATTTTCGTGGCCCGCCGCCGTGTTCTTTAATGAACTAGACGGTCGCCCCTTGAATTTAAAAACCAGGGAAGTGTACGAATTGAGTTAGCGGTGGGTAAATCGCCTCAAGGTTTCGGGTTCCTTCGTCTCATGAGAGTGAAGCGGTGGTATAAAAGAAAGAACATATCACCGGCCGACATTGGAATCCGGCGCTTCCCAGGCCGACAATAAAAGACGGAAGAGGTCGTGACGTGAAAATGTGGAAAGTAATGCTTCGAAGAACCGGCGGCATGAGTCTGGTGTCGCTCTTGTTGGCGGGACTCTTGAATTGCGGTGCCTGGCCGGTATCCCCCGCGGCGGGGTTGGCGGGCGGCGGCAGCACCAATACCCTGGTGATTCCCCTGGAACTACTGCTTGATCCCTTCGCGCCCCAGCTTCTTTCCGCTACGTCCGAAAGCAATACCAGCATTCTACTGGTCTTCACCGAATCCATGCAGACGTCTACTTCGGAAACCGTGAGTAATTACTGCGTGGAGCTGACATCCAGCGTGGATACCAATGTGAACGGGCAGGCCACCTGCAATGGAACTCAATTGTCGGTGACGGCGGCCACGGTGGACATCACCAATTCGGCCCAGGTGCGTCTGACGACGGCGGCACAATCGGCAATTAATTATCGCGTGACCGTGAACGGCGCCCAGGATCAGCGGGGCAATGTCATTGCCGGCGTAAACTGGCGATTCTTCGACGGCACGAATAATTAAGGGCCGCCGTCCTCGTCCTTAATTTCCTCAAAGGAACGATCTCCGTTCAGCCGATAGCCGCCCAGGAATTCATGGGGCGGCGAACCACCCCAGTCCGCCGGCGAAAGCATGGAAAAGTAGGAAGCGCCTTCCTCACCGTCGTCCCCGGCCGGCTTGCGATACAAATACATATTTTGCCCGACGCGCTTCTCGAAGTTGCATTTGATGCGATGCAGTTCCATGTCTCGGCGCGATTGATCAATGATGTCCCGCGCCTGCTCCTTTAGCGCGCGAATCTGTTTGACGATGACGTCCAGCTTGCCGTGCACATGGGATTGCACCAGTTCCTCGGACTCCTCGATTTCGCGCGCTCGATCCACGAGCGTTATGGGCGGGTCCAGGGTACGAACGGCGTGAGCCAGGGAGCGTTTGTTCTCAACCACCGGTTCGGCCTTATTGTGCCGACCGCCGGTTTCATGTGCTTGGGGCGATTCCATTCGGGACAATAAACCAGGCAAGGGGACGGGCGTCAACGGGTAAGTCCCGCCTCGCGCCGCGCCTCGTTCTCCAATTTACGGGCCGCGCGCCGGGCCGGGTTCATCCAGGCGATTTCGGCGGCTTCGCGCGTATACTCCGCGAACAGTCGCACCTTGACGTCGCGCGCGCCGCGCACGATGATGCGACGAATGTGAACTTCATTGCTTTCCAGCAGACCGGACGCGTCCAGCAGGGCCGTACCCTGTTGAAAGCCCAGCGCCACTCGTTCCTCGGTGGGCGCGATGAAGCAGAAGTACTTTCGTCGTTTGCCCTTGATCAGTTTGTAGGCGATGAGTTGCCAGCCCAGGGAAACCGATTCCTCCATGTCCAGGCCCGATTTCTTGACCGCCGCCCGCATGCGATTCGCCAGCGCCTGAATGCGCGCGGGAAAGCGCTTGAGGAAGTCGTCGGGCGTGGTCGTGTTTTTCATTTTGCGTCTTCGCGGGGCAGTTTTTGGTTGGGGCGTAGTCGCCGCGCCAGGGTTAGATACTCGGAATTGATTTCGGCCGCGGATTTGCCCAGCAGTTTTTCCAGGGTCTCCAATGCGCGTCGTCCCAGCTCATCGCCCTGATACCGGGGCAGGAGTTCAAACAGGTAGATGCGGGTGAAGGCGTGCATCTTGTTTCGGGACCATAAATAGCAAAACAGAAAGCGGGCACGGGACAGCGCCGCCGGCCTACCGGCCAGACTCCGGGATTGCACCAGGGACGCTACGGACGGAATCGGTCCGGCGTCCATGGCCTTGCGCAAATAGGCGTGACGCCAGTTGGCGTAGCCCGGGACGAAGCGGCCGTTGCGAATTTTGGCCTTCTCGAAGAATGACGCGAAACCCTCGTTGAACCATTCCGGCGGTGCCTGGCTCGTATTGAGCTTGATGAACGCGTGAGCCAGCTCGTGCCACATGGTCCCCGAACCCGAGCCGCAATAGGTAATCATGGTATTGATGGCCGGGACATAGGAGCCGTAGACGCGGGTGTTCGTGTGGCGAATGAACTCGCGGCGATTGCCGAATACGACGACGCGAATGGCCTTATTGGGTTCATAACGAAAGTAGCGCGGATAGACGTCGGCATGGAAGACGCGAATGGAGTTGAGTAAGTGTTTAATTTCGCTCGCGCGGCAACGGTGGGCGATATTATAGTAACCCTGGTGCATGAATCGAAACTTCGGGCGATACATGTACTTTAGATTAAAGTCGAAGCGTTCGAGCTCTTTTTGCTTGAGTTTCGCGTATTCGACCGCGGTGTAGAGCCGGCCCATGTACTGGTGCTCGTTCGACGCCGGCTGCAAGTTGCTCAGGGGG
>CAZGYS010000597.1:0-4355 GCA_964530305.1 uncultured Leptospiraceae bacterium | reverse complement strand
CCAGGAACTCGGCCAGCAGGGCGAACAGCATCGCCGCCGCCAGGAGCAGGCCGATCGCCTGGAAGGTAGCCATGCTCTCGCTGAAAAGCGGCAGGCGATAGTAAGAAGGCAGGAAGTAATAGAGCAACGCGAAAGCGGGCGTCAGGATAAAAAAGACCAGCAAGCCGGTGCGATAGAACTCTTGCACGGACGCATCCTGCATACCGCTTTGAAGCGGTACCGTCTGAAGAGGGGGCAAGGGCTGTCCCACATTGCCCAGCACGTATACGGCCAGGCCGGCTACCAGGGTGATGATTACAAAGGTAGAAGCGATGCCGATTTTCTCAACTTTCCAGATGGAAATCAGCAGGGTTACAAGCACGAGCACAAGACCCAGGGCAATCAGATTGTCCGAGATAAAGCTCATTTCGCCGAATTCACGGCCCTTGTTGGCGCCCATGAGAATCGTGAGCACGCCCAGGGCGGTGGCGGTCTGAACGGCACCGAAAGTGGCCAAACCCACGTATTCGAATTTCAGCGTTACGCCGTCGACTTTTTGAACGATGTAGTAGGCCCCGGCGATAAACAGCGAGAGGCCGGCGCCGAAGATCAAACTGGTCGTATAAATCGGGCGAAGAAAACCATAAGAGAGCAGGGAGCCTGAATCAGGAACCTGAATGAACAACTGCAGTTGATTCACCAGGCCCGCAATCGTAGCAACCAGGGCCCAGACCACTCCGGCGACGATGAAACCTTTAATTGTTTTATGATATGTTATGGATTCGTCCATTGTTTCTCTCAATTCTATCCGTTCTACACTTCGTCGCGATTAAATTGACGTAAGTCTTATTGAAGCTTTCCGCCTTTCTTTATTTCTTTAACAGCTCATCCAGCGTCGGAGTCTTGGAACGCTGACCGATGGGAGTAAAGCCAATCTGCCAGCGGCGATGACCCAGTTTCGCGGCCTTCGCGTATTCGGCGGCGGCCGTGTTCATGGCCTTGCTTACGGCCTGAGCGCGAACCTGCGCGTCTCGACCCTGGGGGTGCGGTGCCAGCGAGAAGAGAAAGTTCGCCATGGCCCAACGAGCTCGATCCGTCAGCTCATGATAGTCATGACCTTTGAATTTCTTTTCTTTCAGGGTCTTGTTGAACACGCTACCCGCGGTAATGGCCTTGAAATAATCCAGAGGCGTCTTATCCGCGCTGGTCATCAGCGTGAAATCCGGAACCGCGTGTTTCAAGTGACCGCTAAACAGCCAGCACTTGTCTCCACCACTGTTCTCTTTACATTTCGGATGCTCAATGCGCAGCCACTTGCCCTGGAGTCCGTCCATGGCGACGATTTGCTTACCGCGTTCAACCGGGAAGCCGACCTTTTCACCGCGAGCCAGAAGACCCCGTTTATCTGATTTCAAGGATGCCGATTTATAGAGCTGTACCCCGGCCGCGCGATCAGCAACCGCATAATGATCCACCTTCAATTCAGGCGGTACCGCTTCGCCCTTACCGTCCCAGGCCGTGCCGTGGCAATCCAGGCAACCGGACGTAGCGTAATAGAGTGAGCCGTCATGTAGACGCTTCGTGGTTTTCTGATATACCGGAATATCGTCGTCATTTTGAGCACAATTGGCAACGAAAGTACCGGCGAAGAGACACGCGAGCATCCCCGTCAGAATCGCCTTAAGCGCGACCTTGGACGCCGCTCTGTTGGGTGTATATTTCATTCCGAAATCCATCTTCCCGTATTTCATAATCAGTTCAGTATTTCCGCTGCCCTTATCCAGGAGCTTCCTCATTGGTGCCAGTGCAGACATTCTTCCAGGCGCGGGTCCTTGCGCGGAATCAGCGAGGTGCGCGAGAGGAAGAAGCCTACCGTCAAGATATAAGCGCCCGCCAGCAGCAGCAGCGGTCCCAACTCCTGCCAGGAGAACATTACGAACTTGGCCCCTTTGAGCAGCGTGGGATAAGCAATCCAATACATATCAACAATCTGGCCGAAAATTACCAGGGCCGCTACCGCCGCCAGGTAGCCCAGCTTGCGCTTGGACTCTCTCTTGATAATCAAGAAGAAGGGCAGGATAAAACGAATGATTGCCAGGAAGAGGCTCACGAAGCCCCAGGGGCTGTAGACCATCTGCCCATCAACGTAATGGTAAAGGCGATAATGATAGAACGTGGTCTCTTCCGGAATGTGAGCATACCAGATCAGGATAAACTGGCTCACGCCGATGTAGGCCCAGAAGATTGTGTGGCCCCACATGAATTTACCAAGGTCATGCCAATGGTTTTCGTTAACGGCTTCGCCGTAGTAGCCTTTGCCTTTAAGATACCAGATCCACAGGACCAGCAGCGCGAAAGTCGTCAGGGCTAGCCCCGCGAAGATATAGATGGCCCACATGGTGGAAAACCAGTGGGGCTCCAGACTCATGCTCAAGTCCCAGGAGTTGGCCGAATAAGACAGACCGAAAATAACCAGGAAGATTGCCGACAGGCGCGCCAGGCGACGGGTCGTGGAAACTTCACCGTGGGTATCCTGAGATACCGAGAAACGCCACAGAAGGAAGCCCAGAACGAACCAGAGCGAGATGAACAGCATGTTGCGCCATTCGAAGGACATCAAGAAGAAGCCTTTTCCTTCTTTGGGATCGAATACAGGATCCTTGGCGTTCATGGCCCAGAGCCACGCGCGCTTGTGATCAATCAAGAGATCCTTTCCGCGCTCGATACCGAACCAGTGGTGGAAGACATCACCGATTCCAACGAAAAGAATCACTCCCATCAGTACGATAATGAAGGGAAGGAACCAGACATGGGTTTCCGCCAGACGACGGATGGTAATGGACCATGCCGCGCCGGAAACGTGATTAAAGGCGGTAAAATAAATCCCGCCCAGGGCCATTGGTATACCAACAAGCAATGCCAGGTGCAAGGACATCCACAGGCGACTATTGTGGTCACCCTCCTTCTGCGGTTGGAAGGTGATGACCTGGAGCGCAATAAGGATTGCGCCGACCACCATCAAGCCCACGCAAAGCATAACCAGCCTGCTTGAGAGCTTAAATTTTAGTTTGGATTCGTCTGGTAAATTCGCCATGACTATTGCTTTATCCTGTGTACTTTCCCTATTTGTCCGCGCGAATTACTTCGCGTTTTTCTGCAGGAGCCTGATGTAGTGAATTATGGCCCAGCGATCCTTCGTATTGACCTGGGCGGCATAGGAACCCATGGCTCCGCGGCCCATGGTAATCATGTGAAAGAGCTTGCCGTCCGCCCACTGAACGGAGGCACCGTCGGCCAGACGCGAAACTTCCTTGGGAAATCGCGGTACTACCGGGCCATCGCTCTTACCCGTAACGCCATGGCATACGGCACAGTAAATATTATATTGCTTTTGACCTCTTTCCAGCACTGAACGGCTGGTAGGCAGAGGGTTCTTCAATTCACGTCCGGCCGTCTCTATGTTGGTGTACAGATAGGGCTCATAACCTTGCGGAACGGTGCCGGCCGGCGGAACGCGGACGCTTGAACCGGGCCCGCCAAATGAATCGCGCGCATCCGCGCCTCGTTTCCAGACGCCGGCGCGCAGATTGCCCAACGTCGTAAAGTCTTCTTCCTGGGCTTCAATGGCATGGGAGTCATGCATATCCAGGAACCAGTGCAGACCGGACTTATTTTCGCGAAAGCCGCACCCGCTGACGAGGGAGAGCATCAGCAGAAACATTCCACCGAACGCGACCAGTCGCCCCGCGCGCATGCTGTATGATTGGAGAGATGCTTGTTTCATGATATCCTTCGTAATGGCGCCGAGTTTCAAGCGGCCTGCTCCTGTTTAACGACGGTAATGTCCGAGGCACCTAGTCCGTTCAGGAATTCCTTTACGCCTTCTTCGTCATAGCCGGCGGAGTTGGTCGGAATCCAGAGGCAGAACTTATCATTCGTGATTTCGGGATGAAGAATCTTACGACTCATCTTGTTGAGACCCGAAAGAATCAGACAACTGGCGAAAGTCGTATGTCCGCCGAAGAGGACCGTCAGCTCGAAACAGATGGGCACCATGGCGGGCCAACTGTAGGTGGGTTTACCACCGATGTTAAGAGGATAAGAGTTAATGTTCGGATAAGCCGCCAGGGACGGAAACCAGTTACTGTCGATGATCTGCTCGTGCACCAGCAATTGCAGCATAAAGGCGGTGAACAAGCCGGTCAATCCGGCGAAGAACGTAATGTAGGGCACGCGGGAACGCTTAAGGCCCATATCGAATTCAAGTCCGTGAACCGGAAAAGGAGTCAGGCAGTCGAAATTCGTGTAGCCCTTGTCACGAGCTGCTCGAGCCGCCGCGCTGATTTTCTCCGGACTATTGAACAGACCAAAGACGC
>CAZGYS010000596.1:0-4371 GCA_964530305.1 uncultured Leptospiraceae bacterium | reverse complement strand
AAGCGGACGTAAATCCGTTCGACGAAACCCGGGCGCCACGCGGACGGCGGGATGACTTCGGAACGCTTAATACGCAAGCCATGCCCGCTACTTCTGAGTCCGGACAATTGAAATCCCCCGGGTGCCGTCGCAACAGTACGCCGAAGAATGCGCGAAAGCCCCGAGACGCTCATGGGGACAAACCACAAGCGTAGATCATTTTTCGGACGTTCGCAGCGCTTATCCTTCATGCAGGCTCGAACGAAGGCTCCTATTTCCCCGGGCGTTCCATTCAGAAACTCCAGGCGAAACTTAAGTCCGAAATGAGAAACCGGCGCATGCCGCAGGCGAACCCGCACGCGAGCGGCCGGTCCGCTTCGCCGGCGGATCTCATTCAAGAAAGCCGCGAATTCCTCGGACCGAATTTGAGCATAGGCGCTCTTTTTCAAAATTTTGCGCCATTCCCGTTCACGTTTGGGCTCAAGGGGCACGCCGAATCGCAAGGGCCCGCATGCTACGTCGGCAAAGCGGAGTTGCGCCTCTCGGCCGATCCGGTACTGAAATTGGAGTCGGGCGCTTACCGTGTACTTTCCAGGCCGGGAAAAGTCATAATAACGCGGGACCGGCAAGTCGGCCGGGAGATACCGCCCTCCTGGCAGAGTATTTGAAAAGCGCGGCGAAGCGGGTTGTTTTTTCCGAGTGGATACCGGCTTGAGACGAATGCCGTCGCGGGTCACGACGAAGACATCCGGCCCCGCTTCGTCGAAAGGCAATTGCGGAAGACGCAAGACCGCCGCGGCTTGCTCGTCATTACGAATGTTCGCGACGATCCGGAAACCGGGTCGACCGATCCCGGGTTGAAGAAGCGTGAGTTCGCAGGAGAAGCGGGCCCGCGTATCCGTGGGCCCGGCTCGCAGGGAAAAGAGCCCGACAAACACGAGCATGCATAAAAGCACGCCGGCAAACACCCGGAGGCGCTTGCCGGCGACGGCTTTCGCGAAGTCTTTCAAGTCTTACTTCGTGAAAGTCAGATTCAAACCACCGCGATAGTAACGGCGGCTGGAAATTTCCACTTCCGCGGCTTGACCCGCGCTGTCGGCCAATTTCATCTGGAATCCGTCGACTTCAATCGAGTTGCTCTTGGCGACGTAGGTTCCGCGCACGGTGCCGGTACGACGACCATCGCGCGTGATGCGCACGGTATAGCGCGCGCCGCTTACGGAAACCTTGAGCTCGACCTTGTGCGAATCGCGGCTGGTCATCTGCCAGGCCGTCCAGGTACCTTCGAAGCGCTTCAGACCTTCTCCCGGAATGAAACGACGCTTGATGACCGGCTGCTCCGCGTTTACGAAACCGGAAACGATGTTGGAGTTTTCGGACTCGCCGCCCAGCAGGGACTTGGTCTTGACCGAGTAGAAGTACAAAACGCCTTTCTCGGGCACGCTGTCGCGAAAGCTACGCGTGCTTGCGCCCACGCCCTTGATGAACTTGAAATCGCCGCCGTCCTTCTTGCGGAAGATGTAGTATTCACTCGCGCCCTTGACGCGCTTCCAGCGCAACACGGTAGCACCTCGTCGGGTCGAAGCCGTAACTTTCGGCGCGGGCAGAATGGTGCCGCGCTTGGCGTTGGGCGAAGTCTTACCCACGACGGAACGCGCAAAGGGTCCGCGACCGGCGGAGTTCACGGCCGCCACGGAATAACCGAACCAGGCGCCCCTGGAGAGTACCGAGCTTTCGTCGTTGAAGCTCGTGCCGCGCGGGCGGGCGATTACGCTCCACTTGCGCTCATCGTAGTTATAGCGATAGACCATGTAGCCCGTGGCGCCCTGGACGCGGGTCCAGCGCAATTCCACCTTGCGGCGAAACGTGCCCCGGCTGGCGGTGATGGAGCCGGGTCGCGCCGGTTTCACGGTGGGACGCACGGGGGCGCTCACGTTGATTTGTTTCGGCGCGCTGAATCGCCCTACGCCGGCGGAGTTACGAGCGCGCACGGCATAGTAGTTGGAGGCATTGCGCACGGGACGAGTGTCCGTGTAGCTGGTGGAACGCACGCGGGAGGTGAGCGTTCGCCAGCGGCGACCGCGCGAATCGTAACGCATAACGCGATAAGACGTAGCACCCGCGGCGGGACTCCAGCGCAGGAATACGCGCCCTTCCGCCGCGGTTCCCGTTACGCCCACGACGCGACCCGGCTTGCGGGGGCGATTGGACGTCTTCGCGTAGCCCTGGGCCGTGGGGGAACTGCTCGCGTCCGAACGCGTGGAATCGTTCACGGCGACGATGCGATAAGTATAGGCCGCGTTGGTCTGGATGGAAGTATCCGTATAGGAGCGATTGCGCGCGAAGCCGGCGCGGCGAAACCCCGTGGAGCCGGGATCCTTGCGTTGCACTTCGTAGGCCGAGGCGCCCGAAACGGGGCTCCAGGAAACGACGATTTTACTCGAGTAGGTTCCGCGGCTGGCGGTAACGCTTCGCGGAGGCGAAAGCTTCGAGGATACGGGACCGGGGCCGGGATTGGGTCCCGGACCGGGGCTCGGATTCACATTGGTCTTCTCGTCGTAGATAACGTAGGAGGAATTACAAGCGCGGCGATAGTTCGTGTAGGAAATCCACAGGAAGCCTCTGTCGCCGAAGCCGGTGCCCCAGGAGTTTACGATCTTGAAGGCGCCGCGTCCGCCCGGATAACGACGATTGTCGTCATAGCCCACGATGGCCATGGCGTGGCCGCCGCGAGGATTGCTGAACGTATGCCAGACGTAGTTGTTGGATGAGTTCAGGCGATACATCTCGCGCGTAACCTTGAAACCGGCCGCCAGGGGATTGCCCTTGGCCAGCACCGCCTTCATGGCGTCGATCTGGTTACAGGTAAAACGGCGATAGCTCTTGTTCTTGAACTTTCGCGCCGCGCGACGAGCGGAGCTGTTGGGTTGCGTGCGATAATCGCGCACATTGTAGGGCATGTAATTACAGGGAGCGATGCCCTGCTGCACCATGAGGCGAGCCGCATTGCCGCGCGAGGAACCGCGGTCGCGGCCGCCGTTGATTTGATTGTAAACATATGCCGGTGAAAAAATTCGCGAAGCCGATCCATTGCAACGACTGGAGTTCCCGGGTCCCGCGTTGTAGGACCAGCGCCGCTCCACTTTTTCCTGCATCGACTTTATATAGTAAGCGGTGGTCCAGGCTACGCAGGAACCCTGGCCGCCCTGGCTGCCCACGGGAGGAAGATTAGAGCTGAGGTCCACGCTGGACGGTAAACCGCGGTGCTTGATATGGGCGGAAGCGTCCAGCGGCACCGCGCGATCCTCGGCGGCGTTTTCATTGGAGCCGAAGCATTCCAGTTTACCCTGCTTGCAGTTCTTCGGTAAAACCGAGCGCACGTCGAAGGGAGTCTGGGTGAAAAGGGGCGCCGAGAACAGCAGGCCGCTCAGAAACAGGGCAACCGTGACGGCTTTCAGCGCGCTCGCGTTGCGGGAAGCGAACGCGACGATGGGATTTCGTGTCATGAAGGAACCTCGAGATCGATTTTTTTCCGGATTACTCTAGATAAGACGCCGTCATCCGTCAATCTGTTCGGGTTAATGTGGGCGATTTCAGGCGATTAAACCGACGGCTTTTCGCCAAAGACCATCAAAGCCTGCTCCACGCTGTCCCAGATCTGAAAGAAACTGGTCAAGCGGGTGCTTTCAAAAACGGTTTGGACGGGCTCGGAGAGGTTCACCAGCTTCAATCCGCCGCCGGCCGCCTGTAGATCGTTATGGGCGGCTATGAGGATGCTGACTCCGGAGGAATCGATATAGGTTAAACCGGCCATGACAATCACCAGACGGGAGATTTCCCGGTCCTTGAGGCTCTGAATCTCCTGCTTAAGACCCCCGGCCGCCCGGCCGCTGAAGTCTCCGCTAACCTCCAGAACGGTCACGTTTCCCTGTATGCTGCTTTTGATGTCCATGATCGCCCGGTTCAGGGACAAATACCCGGCGGCGGTCCCCGGGTAAATCAATTTCAGAGCGATCCCGATGCCATATCAGACCGGATCCAGGCGCTTATACGGCCCTTTGGTAAACGGTCCCCAAATTTATCTTTACTCTCCGCGGCCTCGGGAAATTGCTGCAGGATGCAGAAAATTTCCGTAAATCAGGAATTTGATTGCTCACTCTCCCTGCTGCTCCGCGCGCGGGAGGAGCGAT
Organism: uncultured Leptospiraceae bacterium; assembly: GCA_964530305.1. Lineage (GTDB taxonomy): Bacteria > Spirochaetota > Leptospiria > Leptospirales > Leptonemataceae > CAZGYS01. Next base: position 202 of record CAZGYS010000596.1, on the reverse strand, counting down.
ACAAACACCTGGATAAGTTTCCCGAGTTAAAGAACGTCAAAATTATCTCGGAGGAAACGGAGGGGAATGTTCTGAAACAAGTTCGACACATTTCCATCGCGGGTTCCCTGCCCCCGGTCATCTCGACTTTGATGCCCCCCGGCGCGGACTCCCTGCACGAGAAATCCGAGTTTAATGAAGAAAACCTGACGCATACTTTCCA